>CAYFHZ010000217.1:0-5855 GCA_964342535.1 uncultured Bacteriovoracaceae bacterium
ATTTCTGAACTTGATGATTTTAATCACTCTGATGAAGAGGCTGAGTTTTTAGCTTATGGTGAAATGCCACAAGAATATAAATCTTTTGATGATGATGTTGATGACACTGAAGAAGAGTTTGATGATATTACAGATGATGATGCGTCTTCTGAAGATATTTATGATTTAGATGATCTAGAAAAAAGTATTGATGAAGCTCATATTGAAAAAGAAATAGATGAAGTTCAAGCTGTTGAGGATCATTTTAATCCTTTCCGTTCGGTAAAACTTGTTGATACAGCAGGTATTAGAAAACAAAAAAGTGTGACCGGTTTTATTGAAGAGCAATCAGTTTATCGTTCTCTTAAAGCGATATCAGAAGCAGATGTTATTATTTATATGGTTGACGCGACCAAAGGAATTTCTCATCAAGATAGAAGACTTTGTGATATTGCTTTGGAAAAAGGGAAGTCCATTATTATTTGTTTAAACAAGGCAGACCTGATTCAAGATGTCTTAAAAGAAAAACAAAGAAAAAAAGATTGGCTTCTTGATTTGAGATCTACTATTCCATGGCTAAGTTTTTGTGAGTTGATTACTATTTCAGCAAAAACTGGTGCTCATATGGATAAGTTAAAACTTAGTTTGAGAAAAACAATAATGGTTCGTCATAAAAAAGTTACCACAGGAAAGCTCAATAGAGTTCTAACATTCTTGGTTGATAAATTTCCAGTTGTACTACATAAGGCCAATGGTACTAGACTTAAGGTTAAATACGCTTCTATGTTAAAAAGTGCTCCACCTACGATTTTACTTTTTACTAATAAAGCAAAAGGAGTTCCAGTAAACTATAGAAGATATTTAACAAATGGAATTAGACGAGAATTCAATATGATCAACACGCCTGTTCATCTTATATTTCGAACGACATCTGATATCGAAAGAAGAATGAGAAGAGCAAAGATTAATGATAATTAATGATATATATCTCTTGGTAGGTTTTGAATTTACCAAGAGATATTATAATTAAAAATAAGAGTAATAACATCTCCAGTTAAGTCATCATATCCGTATTCACTTTCTAGCTTATTACCAGCATCATCCTCTCCAAGATCTGTATATTCTGTAATTTGGCGATAATCCTGGGTGGCACGGTCAAAAAATGAAGCCCTATGATAGAGGAGCTCAACGTTAAAATATTTCTTCTTTATCTCAATTGGAAATTCAAGACCTGCTCCCACACCAAAGCCAAGAGCACCTCCAGTTTGATCAGAGATGTTTTGTCTTTCTGCAAAAACATTAGTTTGATACCAATATTCAAATCTTCCTACAAAATAGGGGTTAGAGTAGGTAATTGCTGTCCCTAAATCACTCGTATCTAAGTAATAGCGAAATCCAATAAAGGGTCTTAACATACTTGTTTCAATGGCCCCAAGAATTTGTGAATCACTACCATTTACGTAGGTATCAATGAACATGGTATGCTTTGAGTATTCGATTCCCATTACTACGGCATTTTGAAAATTTATAAAATATTGTAATGAGAACGCAAAGGTAGGATGATTATCTTCGTAGGCAAGCCCTCTATTTCCAGTAAAAGTTGTAAGCCCTAAACCAAGGTTGACACCAAAGAATCTAGCGTAACGGTAAAACCTTTCGTCTTCCATTACCTGTGCTGCTTCCAAGTCTTCGTTGAAGTCCTGGAAAATATCGCCACCAACGTTAAGATCTTCATCCTCATCAAAACCACTTGGATTTGCGAATTGAGCATAAGTATTCGTTGAGATTATAACGAAAAATAATAAAAAAAACTTCATTTTATCCTATAAATAAAAATGCACAGCAGCTGCAAGAATATTATGTCCGATTGTACTTATATGAGTCTTTGTTTCATATTGGTACATACTCATTCCAAACTCAAAACTGAAACCAACGCTTTCTAAACCTTGAAAACTAAACTCAGTTCCAAAAACTCCATCTACTTGGTATCCTGACTCTGTCTCTTCTTCTTGATTAATATAGGTTAGATAAGTTGCACTTAAAGCTGAATAAAAATTAAGCTGCGGCTCTTCATAAATATACTTATAACCCTTAAGACCAAGCGCATAACTCATACCGTCAGAGCTAGAGTCCATGGCAAAATGACCTCCAAAAGCTGTACTTCTATTTCTTTGGAGTTTTAGGGATATGGCCTTTTGAGAACTTATAAGGTGATTTGTCATACCGATTCCCAGTCTGCCAACCATACTGGCCCCCCATGAAGGAAGAGAAATTAAGAGGATTTGGAGGTATATTAGTTTTTTTAAATATTTTTTCATAAGAAAATCCTAACGAAACACTATAGTTTTGACAACTTATTGATTTTAAGAATATCATTTTCTAAATTATTTTATGAAAGGATGTTAAATGACAACGAATCAAGGAACCAACCAGGATTCTCAATTAATAGAAGAAACACTAAATAGAACAGACTTGGGGCATATTATTAATGAAAATAAAAAAGTAGTTCTTATTTTGTCGGCCATCGTTATTATTGGTCTTTTGATTTTCTCGGTCTTTAATCATCAAAATACAGCAAGTAACCTTAGTTTTTTAGATGATGTCTACGATGTAAAACAATCAGTATTTCTACCAGCTATTGAGAAAAAAATATCTGCTGATGAATATAAAAAATTACTAAGTGAAATGAATCAAAATTTTATCGGACATCCAAATCTTGTTCTTTCTTTTATTGAAGCTTTAAATGCTTTAGGAAAGGATGCGTATGCTGACGATACTCTTTTAAAAGCAGCTTATACTTGGAGAGATAAGATTTCTCCTTCAAATGGTCTTTATCTTTTTATTCAATTAAGGATTGCTGTTTTAGAGGAAAACCTTGGAAAAGTTAGTGAAGCGGCTCAGACTTATGAAATGCTTGTTGGAAATAAATTTTCTTTTATGAAAGATAAAGTTTTAGCAGAGCTTGTTAGGCTGTATATGAATATGAATGATACGACAAAAGCAAACGAGCGTTATGAGACATTAAAGAAAGATTTTCCTGACTCGCAATATGTAGATTTAGCTCTTATGCACCTTAAAGGTCTATAATTTGATGAAATTTTTTTTTCTAATTTTATTTGTAAGCTGTTCTAGTCTTAACTTAAAGAACATACATGTTAAGGCTCCAGAGAAAAAAGAAACAGTCTTTAACCTCAAATGGATTAAAAATTTAGATCCATACTATAAATCTGGTAATCTTCCGATAGGTACTTCTAGTCCTTATATATTTGAAGATATCCTCTATATGGGAGATCTCTCTGGTAAAATGACCGCTTATGATATGAAAGATGGGTCTATAATTTGGGAAGTTTTAGATAATGGTCCAATTCAATCACAAGTTAATAAAGTCGAAGATACTATTTTTTATGGCTCTAAAAATGGAAGGTTATATGCCAGACATTATCTGACTGGAAAGTTAAAATATAGTATTGATCTTGCATCGCCTATTGAGTCTCAACCAAGTTATTATAAAGGACGTTTAATTGTAAATTTGAGAAATCATTCAGTTATCGTCTTGGATGCTTCAACTGGAAAGATTTTTTGGAGATACCAAAGATCAATTCCTTATGTTACGACTTTGCAAAGAGTCTCTAAACCACTTCCTTTTCAAAATGAGATTATTTTAGGTTTTGCCGATGGATATATTGTTTCTCTTTCTTTAGACGAAGGTATTGTTGTTTGGGAGCAAAAATTATCTACCGGTGTTAAGTTTGTAGATGTCGATGTAAAGCCATTATTTTTTAATAACTATATCGTGGCCGGATCAGCGGCAGGACCCTTGAGAATGCTTAATCCTGAAACAGGGACCATTGAAAAAACTATTGAACTTTACCAATCTCATACACCACTTGTGAGCAATGGCGATATGATTGTTGGTTCTACTTCAGGTATTGTATATAGAATTGATAAATATGGTAAGATTCGAGAGCAAAGCAAAGTGTCAGATTTTGCTCTAAGCAGTATTGTCACGTGGAAGGATGGTTTTATCGCAACACTGATGGGTGGTGAAATACTTTATTTGAATAATGAGTTTAAGGTTCAAGAAAAATTTCTTTTAGGAAGTGATCAATCAGCCATTTTTGGAGAGGCCATTGTTTCTTCGGAAAAAGAGATTGCTGTTTACTCATCTCGTAATAGACTCTATATTTTTAACTAAAGTCAGAAAATTCCAGAACTCTTTTCTTGCTGCTTTTTTGTTATATCGATAAAATTTCAAAGTTTACAAGAGAGAGAAAAATGAAATTATTATTTATTTACATGTTATTTATATCATCATCTTTTGCTGAGTTTGGTAAAATCGATGAATCCTTTTTGATACTTGAGCCTTTGAGGTGGAATGATATTCAAGAAATCAAAGAGTTCACAGTTGATCACTTAGATGACCATGGTTTTGAACTTTATGGGCCAACTGGTACTGAAGAGTGGTTAGCTCAGAATAATATTCAATATATCAAACTCAATCATACTGAGAAGTCTTCCCTTGATAACTTTCCAAATTTTAAAGAAGTCGAGGCGGACTTAGTTCGAATCGCAGCGATTAATCCAAGTATCACAAAATTATTCTCTATTGGTAAATCAGTAGAGGGCCGAGATATGTGGGTTTTAAAAATATCTGATAATGTTCTATATGATGAGATCGAGCCTGAAGTTAAATATATTTCAAGTATGCATGGTGATGAAATTGTTGGTCGAGAACTGACTCGATTATTTGCAGAAGATTTAATTAAGAATTATGGAAAAGATCCACAAATAACAGATTTTATAAATAATACAGAAATCTATATTCTTCCATCGATGAACCCAGACGGTTCAGAGAGAGGAACAAGAGCGAATGCAAATGGTTATGATCTCAATAGAAATTTTCCTGATTGGAAAAATGATGATGTTAATCAAGGTCTAGGAAGGCAGATCGAAACTAAAAACATGATGTCTTTTCAAAGCTCAAGGCATTTCTCTCTTTCTGCTAATTATCATGGGGGAGCAGTTGTTGTTAATTATCCATGGGATGCTACTTATGATAAACATCCTTTTGACTCTTTAGTGAGAGATTTATCGTTGTCATATGCAGATCTTAACTCTGAGATGAGAAATTCTTCTCGTTTTAATCGCGGGGTAACAAACGGAGCTCAGTGGTATGTATTACGTGGGGGGATGCAAGATTGGTCATATTATTATCATGATGATTTACAAGTAACAATTGAGGTGAGTACTCAAAAATGGCCAAGATATTCAACAATTCCTTCTTTTTATGGTGATAATAAAGATAGCATGCTTACATACCTTATAAAGGTACACCAAGGATTTGGACTAAAGTCTTCTGATAAATCATTAGAAGTACCACTTCAAATTTTTAAAATTGAAAACGGAAGAGATATAAATTTAGGAAAATACATTATGTCTCGAGGTGAATTTTATAAAGTTTTAGAAGTGGGATCTTATAAGGCTATCGTAGATATTAATGGTGTCGAACATACCATTCTATTTACAGTCCAAGAAGGTATCATTCGTGAAAAATTTATTTCGATAGACTCACTATAAATTCAAACTCTTCTTTAGTTATAGGCATTATGGACAGCCTATTTCCCTTAGAAAGAAGCTTCATACCTTGCAACTCTGTAAATTGTTTTAAGTGTTGTAATGTAATAATTTTTTTAAAAGTTTTGTGCCACTTAACATCAATTAAAAACCAACGAGGATTTTCGTAAGTTGATTTTTTATCGAAGTACTGACTTTGGGGGTCCAAAGCACTTAGGTCGGGATGGGATTCTTTTGAAACGATAGCAATACCAGCTATACCAATATTTTTACAACTAGAGTGATAGATAAAGACCTTGCCA
>CAYFHZ010000218.1:0-5837 GCA_964342535.1 uncultured Bacteriovoracaceae bacterium
CTGTAGCAGTTCCTCTTTACTTGCATATGTATTTAAGTCTACTTTTTTATTTTTTGCGACCATCTCCCATGTCTTTCTAACTAGCAAATCGTCATCAAGCAAAATATTAGTTGGAGGTGTATCGGTACTTAATTTAATTGGCACAAAGCCTGCGAGTCCTTTTGGAATAAGACCAATATTTAAACTTTCACAATCAGATATAATTTGTGATTCTTCATAGCGACTCGTAACGAGGTAAGTATTTGAACGATTTTTAAGCTCTTTAATAACCTTAACCCCATTGTAATGACTAGTGGTATATTCAAAGTCGATCAGGTAAATATGGGCAGAATATATTTTTGACCATTCTAAAAATTTAATGGGATCAGTAAAATGAAAAATATTATTCTTGTTAAGTCCTAAGGAGTGAAAGCGATCATCCCATATGTTGTGAATAGCTTGATCGTCATCTAAAATGACAATTCTATCGTTTGTCGAGAAATTCAAAGATGACACAAATGTTACTGGGGGGGTCGCTTTTTCTAATATAAGGTCAATTTGAGTTCCAAGACCCTGTTGGCTTTTAATAGAGAGTTGGCCTCCCCAGGTTTCAATAGTCTTTTTTGCATAATAAAGACCTAAACCAGATCCATTTTCTTTACCTATGGAAACACCTTCTTGAAAGACTGTTTGAATGATATTCGCTGGTATACCATGGGCATTATCTATGATTGATATTTTTAGGCTCTTTGAATTTAATGAATCTAACGAAATAAGTATATGGCCACTATTGGAACCGAGTGCTTCTACTGAATTATTAATAAGATTAGAAAGAACTCTCTTAAATTCATTTAAATTAACACATGAAAATAGTCCATAAGCTTTATGTCCTAAGTCAGACTCAATAGAGATATGAGGCATATTTCGATATGAAATACGTTTCTCTGAAACAATAGACTCAATAAGTGCACTAAGTAAATATGATTGACGTTCACCACTCAGGATATCTATAGTTTTATTATTTTCTATATCTCTATTCTTATCCAGTAAGTCATTGGCAATATCATGAATTCTATTTACTGAATTTCGAATAAGTATTCTTTTTGTCTCTGGAATATCTTTCATATCTTTTACAAGTGTATCAAGAGCAGAAAGTGGGCTTCTTATATCATGGGCAACTTGCCGAGAAATTTTAGATAGTGCTACATCTTTAGTTTGCTTTTTCTCTCTTTCCACAATTGAGTAGAGTTCTTGGTAGAGGTTTTCCATTTCAATTATATTAAAATTGGGATTCTTAACACCTTTATGAATATTTTTGGTAAAGAAAGAAAGTGGATTTGAAATCGACTTACTAAGTAGGTAGTAAATGATAATTGCAATGAAAATGGAGATTATAAACTGAATCACGAAGAAATAAACATATTGATTTATAATATTAGATTTCAAATGGATAGGGATTTCTAGAAATAAGTAACCATATTCATCTATTCCATCAGTTAATTGATAAGGTAAATAGCCATCAATTTGTTTTTTATCTTTAGAGTAAAGAGCATTTATATTTTTTTCTTCTTTGATTTTATTGAGTATATACTCAAATGCTTCTTTATCCTCAACAATAAGACTACCAACAAGATTAGAAGAATACTTTCCAAAGGCTGAATTTAAATATTGATTTAAAACAACTTTGTTAAAGTATTGATCATGATTAATACTTTGAAAAATACCTATGGCCACAAAACTTATATTTAAAACAGCTTGTACGATAAAAATTGAAAGTAACAGTTTTTTTATGCTAGTTTTCAAGCTGGATTCTCTCTTTTAAATCACTCACATGAAGTTTGACCTTAGGGAAAACACTATCGTTGTATGAAAGATCGTATATTGGACCACTGTGAGAACTATTGAAAAGACATTGTTTTAATTTTTCTGTTAATTTGGCTCCATGTTTAAGATAACAGTTCATTACAAGGCTTGATATTTGATAACCTGATAAATGAATATTATGCATATCTTTTTGTGGAGATATTTTTAAAAGGTCTTTGGCCTCTTTAAAAGATTTTAAGTTGTATTTAATATCGACAGTTTGAACTGATTTGAATTTATCAAGATTAATAATCTTTTTAACTGACCTTAAATCGTAAGGCCATGAAGGAGCGGCCAATAAATGAATACGGCTAAAATCTAATTTTTGGCTTGCAAGGTAATCTACGATTTGTTTTCCAGCAACGGGATAGAACATTATGGCAAGATTAATCTCTTTACCCTGATAGGACTTCATAACGTCTAGTATCTTTTTTTTGTCAGCTTCATCATTATATTGCATCGCAGTTATCTGTGATTTTTGTTTGATGTCCTTCAGATATTCGCGACTTAGTAGATCAGTTTTTGAGTAAATGAGAACAGTGTTAAGTTGTTTATTTAAAATGTATTTAACTAATAAGTCAGAATAGGTTTTAGCAGAAGGGACACCTGTTATTATGTGGGGATAAAATTTTTCGATAGATGAGTGAGCACATGTATTAGATGCTATTAAAACATCATTACTTACAGCTATTTTTCCTACGAGTAAACACTCTTTTGATGTTGCAAATCCAAAAAGAATTTTACAACCATCAGCTATTGCCTTACGAGTTGTTTGTACCAAACCAACATCACCACTTGAGTTAGAGTAGGTTTTGTAAATGAGCTTTGGACTTGTATCATTTATTCCTTTTTTAAATCCGTAATTTGTGAATTCATATCCACTATCATTTGAAAACATCTTGTGAGATGATGATTCAATAAGACAAATATCTGAAGCGTATAATAGCTTCACTGAGATATTAAGAAATAAAATAATCTTTAGTAATTTCATAAAAACGTTCGCTTTCTAAAAGCCATCCTTCATGGCCAAATAAAGTATCAAATTCTTTGTAGGTAATTTCTAATTCACTTTTAATCGGTAATTTATTTATAAATTCTACAATAGGTTGTGTCGGCATGAATTCATCATTTTTCATACCAATAAAATGTATCTTTCCTTTGAAGTGAGAGATAGAACTTTCAAAGTCTTTGATTTGAAAAGGGAATAGCCCTCTCATTAAGTTTGTGTAGGAATAAGGTCCAAATATATCGATATAGTTTTGAGAGTCGTTGTCATAATAATCTTTAAGTGTCTCAAGATTACTTTTATCATTACGGTTATTTTCTCTTAATTGCTTCGCAAAAGTAGCAAGACCTTTTTCATGAGCACATAGAAGTCTTAGAAATATTCTCGAATATCGACTACTATTAACATACTCATTATAAGACTTTCCCTGATTCTCATCAAGAATAGTACATAAGAACTCTGTCATTAAAGCTGATTTATCATTCATCTGACCAATGGCCCCAATAATATAATTTTTACAAAGCTCAGGATAATATTTTAATAAAGCGAGTGAATGAATAGCACCTGAAGAAGAACCGAGAACATAATCAATTTTGTTTATACTCATTTCTTGTAGAAAAAGATGAAAAAAGTCTGCATAGTTTTTGCAAGGTATAAGTGGAAACTCTGAAGGTGTACTTATTTGGGGAGATTCATAATTTGTGGGGCCTGTTGAACCATGAGAACTTCCAAGTGTATTGACACAGATAACTTTGAATTCATCAAAATCAAAATCTTTAAAATAGTCATGATTCCATGTCATAAAATCTGAATTAACTGAAAAACAATGAATTAATAATACTGTTTTAGTCGCATTAGGATTTCCATGGATACTATAAGCAAACTGTATATTTTTAAGTTCAATCTCGTTAACCATTAAAGAATGATTTGTTTTTATGATTTTTATATTTTCATTATCCATATATCAATCCTTTTTTAAAATAGCAGTAATTGAGAGAAAAGATTAAAAATGAAAATGGTAGAATCCAAATAAATTCTACAAAATCACCTAAGTTTATTGTACTACTCATCCCAAATAGTAGGGCATAGAGTGCAACAATGGGGGCTGAAATTGCATTTCCCATAATGAAGATTTGACTAGAAATTTCTGGTTGAAAGGACTTACTAAGATCCATTCTGTACAACATTCTAAATAGCCCGAAAATTGTACCCAATGTAAAGAACAGTGGTAGGGTGAGATACATACTTTTATGTGAGAAACTTAAGCCAAGAGCTACGATGGTTAAAAGAATCGCCATAGTATTTAAATTTGTATTTATGTAATTCGCAATTTTTGTAAATACAGAACCAGCAAATAGCATTCCACCAACAAACGCAATTTCAAGTGAAACCATTACTGAGATACTTGAGAATTGATTACCAATATAAGGAATGAGAATGTTAATTATAGTTAATGTTCCCCAAGTCAGGGCAATGAATAAAATAGCATGTATATTCTTTTTTAAGCTGAAGCAAGTGATTTGCGTATCAGTAGTTCTCTTGGAAATATTGATATCAGACTTTACAAAAAAGAATGCGACTAAAGATATAATCATCATTAAAAAATATGGTAAGGCAGTTATATTTATTGCGTTTAAGAGAGGAAGAGTGAGGGGACCTGTTAAGGTACAAGCATGTGTGACCATAGTTGACTGTGAATTGAGTTTTGTTTTTTCCTCTTGTTTCATATCCTTAGAGAGAATATAAAATATGGTTTCCATGATATTTTCGATGAGAAATATTCCAATCCAAATTAAAAAATTAGCCAAAAATTTAAAAATAATTGGAGTATCAGGGGCTTGAATTAAATAAATAAGAGGTATAAACGCTAAAAAGTAAGTGTTTGAAAACCGTGAAATTTCTTTTTTATTTAAAAAATTAAAGAGCTTTTGGGAAAAAGCAGCGGGTATAAAAGAGAGTGAGCATATAATAACGAGTGATAGAATTTTATTATCACTCCAACTCATACTACTCCAACTAACCTGTAAGAGAATAATTCCTACAAGTAACTTAAAAAGAGCAAGACCAATGAGGTATTCAATACGTTTATTCATTATTTATTACACCTACTAATTTATCAGAAAGTTCTTTAGTCATTTCTAAAAGATTTATGTGTATATCCAGTGGGTATTGAAAGACGATATGACCCTTTCTCGTACTCCAGTCTATAATTCCTTGAAAATCATCTCCGAGAAGAAAATTATTTTTAACATATTTTACGTATTTTGAGTCCTCTTTGCTAAGAGGAGTGAGTTTATTAACTGTACCTATTTCAGGGTAAAGAAAACCAATTGCTGAATTTTTCTTATACTCAATTGTTACTTGGGATAAATCCAATTTATTTTGGTAGGCCATAGTATGCAATTTGTATGGATTTACTCCTGTTGCAATTTCCACAAGATCCATAATATTATCTCCACCAGGTCTAGCTCCAACTTCAAGAACATACATTTCACTGAAATCATCGTTGGTTTTGACTTCAACATGTGCCATACCAATCTTATGCCCTATTGCTTGAGCGGCCTTGAGAGCAATATTTATTAACTTTTCATTACCTTGATTCTGGATATGAATTTCATGTCCAATTTCAGCAAAATAGGGCTGTTGTGTAATATATTTTTTGGTTATGGCCAAAACTTTACTCTGAAGTCCATCACCAATGATTTCTATAGAATATTCGTTCGTACAAGTAATAAATTTTTCAGCAACAAAAATATCAGATGTTGAGTCATAGTCATTACTATATTTTTGGGTATGTTCAACGAGATAAGTAAATGCAGTTTTTAAATCTTTTTCATTATCTGATTTTTTGATGCCACCACTACCACCAAGATCGAGTGGTTTCGTAATAATGGGATAACCAATTTTTTTAGTAATAGAAAGCAGTTCATCAAAGTTAGAGAATTGAAGACTCTCAACACAAGGTACATCATTTTGAATAAATGCTTTC
>CAYFHZ010000219.1:0-5832 GCA_964342535.1 uncultured Bacteriovoracaceae bacterium
TTAGAAAAAAATGTTTTAATTCCACCACTTTTGGTATTCACATAGACATTATTCTTAGTAAGTTTTAACGATATATTGAACAGAATAGAATTATCTTTTAATAATAAGATATCCCCCTCAGCAACATTTGCAAAAAAGCCTGAAGTATTTGCTTTACCAATAATACAAATTTGATCGATATGTTTACATTGAGTGTCTTCAATAAATTGATTTACCGTTTTATTAGCAAGGAGTGGTAATTCCTCAAGAAGCTTTTTAAAGTTTTCTCTCAAAAAAGACTCTTGTTGCTGCAATATTTGTAAAAAATTATTTGAGAGATTGTGATAAAAATTATTTTCTATCGAAAATTTTTGTGCAAATGATTTTGCAACAAGGAATTCAAAAAGATTACCTTTGTATTCATTCAAAAGAGCATCTATACGATTAGATGCGATTTCATTCATTATTTACTCCAATAAGCTTCGTCTTGTAGCGAGTCTTCTTTTTCAGGAAGTGCCTTAAAAAGTCGAGGAGAGTTTTGAATTAGAACTTCAAAGCTTACACGATTAGCATATTTACTTATTTGAGAAATAGAAGAATATGTTAGATAAGACCGAGAGTGTTTAGGAGAATTTGGAACACTGGCAGCATGATAACAATTTGCTGCAATATCATGAAGGAGTGCAGACAAGGCTGCATCCCCTGCACCGTTAGTATTTTTAATAGAAAGAGGACCACCATTGTATGGGTTAATATGAGTATATATTTTTAGAGGATGTACACAGTCTGTTTTTCTCATCCCTCTAGAGTACTCATATTCGTTGTAGTTTACTATCGATTTGGTTACAAGTGGCTCATGACTTTTTCGCTTACAATCTTCATCAGTATAACTTGCAAGATATAGTCCTTTTTTACCAACAGTTACAAGGGCAAGATCAACGATTTCCAAAATATCTTCGCATGCCAATAAAGCATCTTCATGTCCTGTTAGAGCAAGAGCTTCATCTTGATTCATGGCAAGAACATTTACATATTCCTTTGAAAACTCTTTTATATAATCAACTTTTTCTTCAACTAGTTTACTTGTCCCCAAAGACATAACCACTGGAATATTATACTTTTTAGCAAATTCGCAAGCTTTTAAAGTTGCATGATATATCGGTTCTTCTAAATTTCTTAAAGTATATGCAGATATAAGTAATGCAGAAGACCTTTTTATAATATCCTCTGGTACTGATTCTGGACGATAATCATTCATACAACCTTTACTGATAGCAAACGTTCTTTCTAAATCAGGAGTGATAAAGCATAATGCTCTACCCATTGGGCGATCTGCAGGCTGTAAAAAAGACATATCAACTAGCCCACTCGTTTTACTAAGATATTTGAAGGCATAATCACCAACATCAATACTCTTTTTAATGGCACCAAGTGCATATGATGTAGAATCTGAAAGAACTGAAAAATTGTGAAGAGTATTTCCAACGGCACCACCAGGAAACTCTCCTCTTATGAGTTTATGATCACGAGCATATTGATATATTTCTTCACAAAGATCATCTTCAATTATGAATGATTGTCCTTTTTGGAAATCATATTGCTGTAAGAAAGAATCATCAATTTCAATTTCTATATCCACAAGTAATTGATCTATTCCAACAACGTTAACTTCTTTTCTCCCCTCAATTGAAGAATTGGTAGAGAGTGAAGTTCTCCCTTTGTCCGTTACAGGAAAATAGTGTTTAGTATCGCGACGACCAGGAAATTTCATTATTTCGACCCTTTTTAGCTAGAGGTATCATTTGACCTTCATATTTTGGATATTTTTCATTATGATATAGTAGTTTTTACATGGAGTTATATATGATAATGGCAGAAAAAGTCCAACAAGTATTCGAATTATTTCCAACAAAACATACACCGATTGGATTTATCTCAATACCGCACTCAGGAGAAACGCTCCCTGATGAATTTAAGCCTTATTTGAGTGAAAATTATAAAGATCTCATGCAAGATGTTGACTTTAAAGTACATGAATTAATAGATATTGCGGCCCTACAGGAAGTCGGGATATCCGTAGTTAAATCAGATATTATAAGAACTGCCGTCGACTTAAATCGCAAAGCAGTAGATTCAGTACTTAATTGGAAGTCAAACTCCAAAGGAAAAAAAATCGTTATAAATGAGCCTTCTGCCGAGAAAAAAGAATTTCTCATGGCAAAATACTATCTTCCTTATTATGAAATGTTAAAGACTCAATATTTTATGCTTGAAGAACAAAGTAATATTCCTAGTTTTATTGATCTTCATTCAATGCCATCTAAAGCAGAGCAGTATCATTTGAAAATTAATCCTAATCAAAGTATTGAAAGACCAGACTTTTGTATAAGCGATTTCAGAGGTCAAACATGTCAGCCCGAGTATATAAAGAATATTCAACAAATATTAAATAAATCTTACAAAAGAGTAACCATAAATGACCCTTATTTTGGTGGGCATGTCACACAACATATGAACAGGATGTATAAACCTCTAAATAATATTCAAATTGAAATTTCAAGAGGTATTTACATGGATGAAGAAACTCAATGTTTAAATGAAGATGCAAAAAAATTAAAAGAAATTCTAACAGAGGGTTTGATACAGTTCTTTCAAGAAGAATTTCGAAAGCACAAAAAGTAATTTACTCTGGGAGTGTAAATAATGTTGTGTTTTGACTGATGAATTGTAAATGAAGCGCTCAAATCAGCAAAAAACTTGGATGATTTATTAAAAGATTGTGGTGCTCTACAGTTGATACTAAAAGATACTATGGAGTCCATGCTACAAAAAGAGATATCTGATAATCTAGGCTACAGGCCACGTGATTCAAAATCTAAGTTAACATCAAACTCAAGAAATGGAACTTGTAAGAAGAAAGTTAAAACAAGCGCGGGGCAGGTAGAGCTTGATATTCCAAAAGACCGTGAAAGTTCTTATTCGCCTAAGGTGATACCTGCCCCCAGTCATTTAAGCATTAATTGATCCATTGGGATAATCCGATTTTATAACTATGACCATTCACACCTGCATTAATAATTTCTCTCAAACAACTTTCATAATAGGCAAAAGCAGATGCAAAAATGATGATTCCCATTATTTTTTTCATAAGTACTCCAAAGCTCATCTAATGGTTCTCTAAAAGCGCTTATATTAAAATTCTTTGTCTTTTTATTCTCTAATCAAGAAAGCTCACTTTTTTTATCAAATCTTATTTTTATATTTTAGGTCTGAGCGTTTTCGCCCAGACTATTTGTTTAAATCTAGAGTTTAGAGTGAGCCCTCACGACTAGACAATTTTCCCATAGTTAATGATGAGCAACCTAAATAACACTGCCTTTTAACATAATAGTTAAGCCAACGTTACTAAGTTCTTAGAAATTATTGCTTAACCTTTTTAGAAAGTTCTAAATATCTATTGCAAATATTTGCATAATCATTCGCCATTTCATGCGCTTCCTCGGCAAATTTAACTGACTGCCATAAATCAAGATCTTGATTAAAGATGCTCTCTATAGCTCTAAGTTTTCCAAAACACTGATTTAACTTATCTTTATCACCTTCGCTAAGTGCAAAAGAACTAATTGATAAAGTGCTAATAGTAATAAGTAATAAAGTTTTCATAGTTTTCCTCCTGTCTATGATTTGTTGTGAGTTACTTATACATCAACTACAAAAAAAAAATACAAAAAGTAATATGATATTACTTTTTTACATTAAATTATTACTTATTGATTGTAAGTATATGTAATTATGTGTTATAATAAATTATGAAAAAAGGTGAAAGAACAAAAGCTTTAATTATAGAAGAGGCAATAGACCTTTCTTTCAAGGAAGGATGGGAACAAGTTAACTTTAATAAACTGGCCAATTTATGCAATCTCTCTCAATCTGCCTTCTATAAATACTTCAAAAACAAGACTGACCTCATGTTAAATTGCCAGCTTTATTGTGCTGCTAATGGCAGAGAATTTATTGATCAGTATACGGACAAAGATCTGGCCGCAGATGAAAGATTAACTAATTATATCCGAGGTAATATTATGTGGGCAAAAAAACACCCCTCTCACGTACAAATGATTTCTTCAATGTATTATTTCTCGAACAACAATCCAGACATTCATGGAGTATTTAAAACTATAACAGAAAGAGGACTAGAAAGAATTAGATCAATTCTCTTAGCAGGTTCTAGAGAAAAATTATGGGAACTCGACAATCTTGACCTGCTTGTAGACTTGATTCATTCTTATCTCGTCGGAAAAATCATTAAATCTTATAATGACACAACTTACTTTAAAGATCTCGAATCCAGTTTATTATATATTTCTAGTCTAATAAAAAAATATTAAATTTCATTCTTTAAAGTATTTAAGATTCTATCGAAAAGCTCCGAGCCAACATCAAGATATAGAATAAACTCTTCCATTATCTCTTCATCCTCTGAGACCTCGTGAAATTTTCTTGAATAAAATTTCCCTAGCTCTTTCATTTTGTATTTTCTTTTAAAGAGGGCTCTTGTATCTCTGTCAGTACTTGCAAAAATATAGTCAATCTTAGCTTCTTTAGCTTTTTTAAATGCTTCATAAAGTAAAATACTTCTTTCTTGTGAAGTAACTTGTTTAAAATGTGAATATCTTACCAACTCTGCAAACTTTTTTTCTTTTCCAAAAACTTTATATATATGCTGTTCCAGAGAAAATGCTGAGGAGATATCACCTTCCCGTGGTTTATAGTTATCGATTTCATTAGCAATACTATTTCTTGCCCTCTCAATTACATTATCTTCAACAAATTGATCATCACTGCGAAGAAAGTAATTGTCGAAGTTTTTAAGTTTTTTTCCTGGAGATATGTAATACATTCTGTCCATCAAAGGTATTCTTACTCTTTGCGGATGACTAAAAAAAGAAAAGGAAGGTCCAAAAACATCTTTATTCGGCATAACTAAAGTAATTGTAGCTTTCAAAGAATCATAATATTTACGAATATTGTTATCATATGACCTTGTCGTTATACTAACTGCAAACTGATTATTATAATTATCATCTAAGGCCGAAAGCTGTTTATAGTCTTCTGCTTGCAAATAATCTCCCTTCTTAAATTTGTAGAAATCAATAACTCTATCATGCTGAGCACTTACAACGTCTTGAGACATTTTTATTTGATTTCTCAATGATCCATTTATAATTATTTCGACTTTTTTATGCCGATAAGGATTAAACCTCTTTGATATTGCTTCATCTATAATACTCCTGTATTCTCCATCATTAGAAGTACTGATCGTTTGCAAATAAAATCTCTCTCCTTCATTTTCTTTGGGTAAGAAGTCTTTTTGTTTCACAATTCTCTCTTTTAGCGGATCAGAAACTTGAATAAAAAGAACATTTTCTACTGATTCATTACGCTCGAGTTTTCCTATATCTAAATTACCATTCTCGCGAATATAACTCTCACCAGAGTTAGATTTACTATATGTGATAGTGATATCATCTTGAGATGTTTCGACAATTACGCTAGTCATTTTTTTCGAAAAAAAGTTTTTATTAGATGAGTTAACGAGAATAGAAAATGCTGAAAAACAATCAGTCAAATCATGTTTGACTGATGAAATATCTCTAGAGATTTTATTTGTTTTTTTATCTTTAATTATAGAACAGCTAAAGAAGAAAATGTGTAATGTAAGTATAAAAACAACTTTCATGACTTCTTATCGTCTATGGAGCCACCTAGATTTAGATGTATTTTCAATAACTTGTCCTTTTGAGATTATGTTCTTGTAAGTTACTGGAAGAACATTTTGGAATCGTCTATTCG
>CAYFHZ010000220.1:0-5819 GCA_964342535.1 uncultured Bacteriovoracaceae bacterium
AGATGAAGATCAATCGATATACTCATGGAGAGGAGCAGATATCAGAAATATTTTAGAATTTGAAAAAATATTTCCTGAATCAAAACTTATCAAATTAGAACAAAATTATAGATCGAGTAAAAACATTATAGAAGCAGCAAGTTTTGTCATTTCAAAAAATATTAATAGGAAAGGCAAACAGATGTGGACTGATAATGACAAAGGTGAGTCCATTGAAGTCATTGAATGTCAGGATGATCGATCAGAGAGTGAATTTGTATCTAATGAAGTCTCAAAACTTATATCGAAGGGTGTCGATCCTCGTGAGATTGCTGTTTTTTATCGAACAAATGCTCAATCAAGAATACTTGAAGATGCCCTTCGAAAGAAAAATATATCATATCGAGTTGTAGCAGGTATTAAGTTTTATGAGCGTAAAGAAATTAAAGATATGCTCTCCTATGTAAGGGCAGTTGTTAATGATAAAGATGCTCTGGCCATAAGTAGGGTGATTAATATTCCCGTAAGAGGAATAGGTGTTAAAACCCTTAGAAAAATTGAAGATGAAGCGATTAAACATGATCAAACACTTTGGGAAATTTTAAATAGAATAACCGACGAATATGAGGATTTTAAACATTTACGACTAAGTACAAAAGTTAGAAGTGGAATCCGTCAATTTCTTCATATCATACATGAAGCTAAAGTGATGCAAGATAATCAAGATAAGCCATCATTAATTTATTCTAAACTGTTGCATGAGTCAGGGTATTTAGAAGGTCTTGAAGTTGAGAAAACATATGAAGCACAAGGACGAATTGAAAACCTTGAAGAGTTATTAAGTGCTGTTACACAATATGAAGATGAGACCTCTGAGGAGAACCCAAGTTTACTAGGATTTTTAGAAACAATTACCTTGGACACAACTGAAACCTCAGATGAAATTCAAGCTGAGGTTTCACTCATGACGATTCACGGCTCAAAAGGGTTAGAGTATGAATATGTTTTCACCACAGGACTTGAAGAGACCGTTTTTCCCTCTTTTCAGAGCATGGATGAAGGTGAGGAAGGAATGGAAGAGGAAAGACGTCTTTTTTATGTGGCCATGACTCGTGCAATGAAAAAATTATATCTTAGTTTCGCTCAAGGAAGAATGCTTTGGGGAAGTGTTAGATTTAATGCGTACTCAAGATTTTTGGATGAACTTCCTGAAGAATACTACGTTTGGCAAAAGTATCAAAAAGGACAATTCGTAGGTAAGGGCCATAAAAGCACAGGACATTCACATGTTGAAAGTGAAGAATACGATTATTCTCAAGTTTCTTCTTACGATGAAGTAGGAGAGCAAGTATTCGTGGTGTCTCCTACAAAAAAAATAAGCTCAACCTATGAAATTAATGAAAAAGTAAAACACAAAATCTATGGTTTAGGGACCATTTTAGAAGTATCTGGTTCTGGAAATGATGAAAAAGTTGTTATCGTTTTTGGAGATGGAACAAAAAAGAAATTTGTTGTTAAATTTGCCCCATTAGAAAAAGTTAGGAGTTAATATGGTAAAGGAATATCTTCCGATTAAATTTGTAAATGAAACCCTTACGCTTTTAGATCAAAGAAAACTTCCAAATGAAGAAGTCTTTGTTCATTGTGAAAGTCTTGAGCATGGACATGATGCTATAAGAGATATGGTGGTCAGAGGGGCTCCTTGTATTGGTTTTACTGCAATCTATACCATGGCATTATGGATTAAAAATCACTTGAGTTTTTCATTCTCTGAACTCGAACAAGCAGCAATTTATCTTAAAGGTGCGAGACCAACAGCAGTCAATTTAAACTATGAAATTGATAGAGTTTTAAAAATTATAAAAGTGGAAAAACTTAATGGGAACGATGCCTATCAGCGAATTGTTGAATTTGGTCATCTTCAGATTGTAAATTCTGAAAAGAAGAATAGGTCAATGGCCATAATAGCAGAAAAAGAATTAGATACTCTTTTGGGAAAAAACAAATATCAAATACTCACACATTGTAATACAGGGTTTCTTGCATGTGGTAGTATTGGTACAGCCTTAGGGGTTGTTCAAAACTTAGGTGAGAAAGATAAAATCAATAATGTGTGGGTTGATGAGACAAGACCTTATCTACAAGGCTCAAGGTTAACAGCTTACGAACTTGGAAAACTAAATATTGATCATAAAATTGTAGTTGAAGGTGCTGCTTCATATTTAATGAAGAAAGGTATGGTTGATGCTATTTTTACTGGCGCAGATAGAATTGTTGCAAACGGAGATACGGCCAACAAAGTGGGGACATCAAATTTAGCAATTTTAGCAAAACATTTTGGAATACCATTTTATATAGTTGCTCCCTCAAGTTCATTTGATCTCTCTATCCCTTCTGGAGAAGGAATAGAGATTGAACTAAGACCAGAAGAGGAAATTACAAAATATAAGGAACATAATATAGCTCCTCTGAGTTCAAAAGCCTATAATCCAAGTTTTGATATTGCTGACGGAAGTCTTATTACAGGTATCATTTCTGAAAATGGTATTGCCAAAGGAAACTATTTACAAACATTACCAGGAATAGTTACTCAATGAGAAGAGCAAGTATTGATATTGGATCAAATTCGATTTTACTCTTGATTGCACAATTAGGACCAGATTTTGAAATTCTGGCCAATGAAGCAAATGTAACAGGCTTAGGACGTGGGTTAGATGAAACAGGTCTTTTTTCTAATGAAGCCATGAACGAGAGTCTTGATACTTTTAAGCAGTATAGTGAAATTTGTAAAAAATTTAATGTTGAAACAAGTGAAGTCATTGTAACAGCAACTGAAGCTTCTAGAGTCGCTAAAAATGCTCAAGAGTTTTATTCTAAAATAAAAAGCTTGTTTGGGTTTAATGTGAAAATTATTAGTGGAGAAGGTGAAGCATATTATTCTTCGATGGGAGTACTTCTAGATCGAAACATAAGAGAAAAAGAAATAACAATTATGGACATCGGTGGAGCTTCAACTGAAATAATCAAGGTTGATGTCATTAACAAAAGAATTTTAAATTCATTTTCGATGCCGATTGGTGTTGTGCGCATAACAAATTGGAGAAGCCGAGGAATTGATAGAGAAGAGATCAATAAAGTTTTTGAAGTATTTGAAGATAGAATAAACGATCTAAAAACATCTCAGCTTTTTTGTGTTGCAGGTACAATGACCTCGGTCGGGAATATCTATAAAAATAATACAGATTTTGTTGAAGCAGAAATTCAAGGACTACAATTTCCCATTGGAGAGCTGAAGAATATGTATGATAAGTATCATAGTTGGACTCCAGAGCTCTTTCTCAGTCATTTTCCTTTTTTAGGTAAGAGATCACAGACAATATCAGCAGGTTTTGAATTAGCGATATCAGTCATGGATAAACTAAATGTTGAAAGTATTTATATATCAACTTATGGACTAAGATATGGCACACTTTTTTCAGGAGGAGTAAGCGATGACTATCTCTGCTAAGAACACGATTCAACTTCAAAGAGGAGACCTTCTTTTCAAAAAAGGAGAAGTTTCTACTTGTGCATATATATTGAAAAATGGACGAGTTAGTTGTTCTATTTTAACAGATGATAAACGCATTATCCCAGTATCCTTATTTATTGATCATGGTCTTATAGGAGAAGAAGCCAGTTTTGATGATGGCGCTAGTTATATTTATAATGCAGTCGCTTTAGAAGATTCAACCTTAATAAAGGTACCAAAGAGTGATGTCTTAACTTATCTGGAAGAAGCAGGAACTTGGATGAGAAAAATATTATCAGATATTTCTCATCGAATAGAAAATACTCTATCAATTATGAATGAGCATAAAATCATTGATGATCGTCTTTGTGGAGGAGAGAGTTTATCCACAGAAGAAACGCGTTTGATCCTAGATGCATTAGCAAAAAGCTAAAGGTCAACAGACTTTGTTCTACTCAAATGAATAGCAGTTTGTACTATTTTATTTTGCGCTCGTTTACATTCAATTTTCTTATTTGTTAAATCAGAACTCATTATTGCGTAAGCTTTTTCCGCGATATCTCTACTTAAACTTTGGAGTGCTTTTCTTTGGAGCGTAATCGGTAGTTCAAAGAGGGCCAGGCCAATAATAGCAGGATTATGTTTTTGAAATATTGTTTGAATATGATTTGTTGGTAATCTTAACAGGTCTTTGAAAGATAAGCTTTGCTCAGAGAGCTCCCTGGCCATAACAGCATTTCTTATTTTAATGTTGCCTAATAGTTTTTGCTTTTCATCATTATCCATGAATTGAAGCATCTCAATAATTTGTTGACGTCCATTAATATAAATTCCTTGCTCTTTGTTTTCCATATTATCCTACCTAGCCATCAAGCTTATTTTTTTCTTCTTCGAATTTTAGTCTGGTTTGTTCCATATAATCTTCGTGTTCCATTTCTCGTTTTTCTATTTCTTTATCTTGAGCTACTTTTAGTTCAACAACTTTTGCTTCATGGTTCCCTTTCATCTCACTTAGCATTTTATCAAAACGTTTTTGCTCATCTTTTAATATTTCAGAATTTTTCTTTCTTAAGCCGTGGAGTTTGCTTTCAAGTTGCATTTTCTCACTAGCAATTTCTTTATTATAATCTTTTTTAATGCGAGTAACGGTATCCTCTTTGTTCTTTTCAGCACTATCTATTTCGCTTCTCATTTCACGCTTGATCTTCTTTAGTTCAAATTGATGCTTACTTTCTAAAGCTTCCATTTGTCTTGCTTGTATTTGTTGCTTTATTCCATCCATGATTATCCTTATCCGTAATAAATACGGATCATTTCTATCTTAATGATACTGACTATTTCCCTTGGGATACAAGATGGAAAAAAATACGACACTTTGAAATCTAGGCAATATCCTAAAAAGGTGTCAGAATAAAATCATATGGATACGAACCTTAGTTTTAAAGAGCAAGCACTATTCAGAGAGTGGTTAGATTTAAATGAGAATAACATTTCCTGGGAAGGAAGATATCTTGATAGTTTTAATCAGGTATGGGGGTTGATATTTGAGCCTGATATTTTAATCAATGATCAATTTAAATTATTATCCAAGTTGGAATCAATTCTAAGTCAAGGCCCAGTCATATCATGGATAAAATGGTTAAAGAATAAACTTGTTTGCTATTTATTTCTCGAAAAAAACTTCACTATTAGAAAATTGGGTGAAGCAAGTAATTTGAGTTATTCAGAAATTTCTGTCTTGCTGCGAAGTTATTTAATTGAGCACTTTCCCCATTTAGAGTTACCCTTAAATGAAGAGTTACAAATTGGAAATATTCTATCAAATAATTTGGAGAATTCGTTTGATCGAATTTCGAAGAAATATGGACTTAACAAGGAGTTGCGAGGAAGTCTTCCTACAGAAATATTATCATCTTTAGAAGTTACACTTTATTCTGACTGGGGAGTCATTCAAAATCACCTTCTTAATAAGCAAGAGTTTTATAAAAAACCAGAGTCAGCCTTAAAGGACAGTGGATTCTTAAATAGAAGATTAAGATTTTTAAGTGAGCTTGTTATATTATTTTTAGTTGGTGGACTACTAATATTTTTAATAAAAGTTGGGAATAAAACATACGAACAATACTTAGTTGAAAAAATATCCCTATTTTCTCCCAATTTTTTTTGGTTAGATAAAAATATTGGTTTTAAACCAAGTAATCCAGAAATTATTAACAAAATAAACATATCATCGAATGAGTTAGAAGAACTTGAGAAATTGGAAAACCAAAAGATTTTTGAAGAGATTCAATCGAGTAGTAGGTATGAAGTAGAAACAGATGTCGTATTA
>CAYFHZ010000221.1:0-5800 GCA_964342535.1 uncultured Bacteriovoracaceae bacterium
TAAATGAACTCAAGTATGGGCCTCCTGAATTTGACTTATCGAAACTTGAAGTCAGAAATTCTAAACCTTCATTTCAAGGTGGAGTTATCGTTGATGAGCATAATAACGTTATATCATCACTCGTTCTTAATCAGTCCAGTAGAGGCATTGGTCTTGCTATAAAACCTAACTCTGGCCTAAAACAGGGAGACCATGTTTTTTTTACTCCCTATTCTATTAACTTAGATGATCTTGGAAAATTAAAAAAAGAAAAAACACATGAAGGGAAAATCATTTGGATAAAAATTATAAATATTGATATTTGTACTCTTGGAGTTCAATGGGTTAATAAGTCATAAGATAGCAATCCAGGCTGTCAAAAATAATATGCAAACAAAGTCCAACCCCAAAAAGTCTTGTTCTTTTAAAAGCAATCAACAGAATATATAAATATATAAATGGTAGTGAGTGCAAAGGATGAAATCCAATACTGCATCTTTTGGACATAAAAATAGGATTTGCCAAGAAATGATCTAAATCAATTAGCATGGTTAAAAGAATCAAAAAACACTTCTTGTGCCAACCATTTTTGTCAAACAAAAAGATATAAATGATAGGAGCTCCAAAGTGCCCAAAATAATGGATAAGATGGCGAAATATATCACTCATATTTCAAATACTACCTTCTAAGGTTATAATACCTAACATGACAACTAAGAACTACAAAATACAGTATAGCTTTATTTTTCCTACAGATGAAGTTTTAAAATACGAGATCCATCTCGATGAGAATTTTAATTACATTCTCCCAGAAAATGCTCCAAAGTCAGACTGGACCAAACTCGAATTTCACCAGTGTTCAAATTGTCCGCTTAACAAAGATAAACACCCTCACTGTCCTGTGGCGATAAATCTAAATAAAATTGTTGAAGAGACAAAAGACAAAATATCTCACGAAAGAGCTAAAGTCGAAGTTATTGCCAGAGAGCGACACTACATGAAAGAAACAGATACTCAATCTGGACTCATTTCACTTTTTGGGCTTATTATGTCCACAAGTGCATGTCCTCATCTTAGTTGGTTTAAGCCTCTTGCTCGCTTTCACTTACCTTTTGCAACAGTTGATGAGACAATGTTTCGAATTTTAAGTGTGGCCCTTATCAGAGAGTATTTTAACGAAGGGGATAATCTAGTCGAAGGCATACAAGATATTTATTCAAATATTGAAAAAGTCAATCTTGGTATCATAGACCGTATTAGATCTCATGCAAAAGGAGACGCTGATGCCAATGCCATAGCAGCATTAGATCTCTTTGGAAAACTTTTTGAGTTCGAGCTTAATTCTCAATTTAGCACGATTCGTAAATATTTTAAAATAGATGATCATTAATCGATATTGCTATTTTCTAATAAGCTTCCTATAATTTTGCAATGATAGAAACCAAATTCTTAAGTATAGATATTGGCTCCAATGCGATGAGAGCTTCTGTGGCGGTCCTCGATCAATCTCATGATCTCGAAGTTCTAGAAACATTTCGCTATCCGCTGAGATTAGGAGAAGATACTTTCTCTGAAGGTCGAATTAGTAAGCGTAAATTTAAAAAGACAGAATCTGCTTTTGCAGATCTTCTAGATAAGGTTGAAGAATTTCATATTGACCATATTTGTGCAACAGCAACGAGCGCGATACGTGATGCAGAAAACGGAGCTGAACTCATTAAGTCAATTCAAAGTAAATTTGACATCGAAATAGAAATGATTGATGGATTAACAGAAGCAAATCTCATCGCTAAAGCAGTATCAAGTGTTATTGACTTGAATGATAGGTACTGTCTTCTTATTGATATTGGAGGCGGTTCAACTGAGTTAATTGTTACCAATGGTTTAAAAGTATTGTTTGCTAAAAGCTACCAGTGCGGAACTGTTAGACTTCTTGAAATGCAAAAAAGTAATTCATATTTAGAAGAATTACATAAAATTACAAAACAAATGCTAAAAGATGTACAAAAATGCCTTGATGGAAACCCTATCGACACCTGTGTTGGAACAGGAGGCAACCTCAGAAGAATCGGAAAACTAAGAAATACATTTTTCAATCGTCATACTTCAAAGATTTTTCAAAGTGAACTAGTCGCTATAAAGCAAGAAGTAGAAAGTTTTAGTATACAGCAAAGAATCCATTTCTTAAGTATGAGACCAGATAGAGCTGATGTCATTGTACCTGCATTGCAAATCATAGAAGACTTACTCCTTGGTTTTGATATTCCTGAGATACAACTTCCAACAGTAGGTCTCAAAGAAGGCTCAATAATAAATCTTATGAAAAGCCAACCTCGAACTATTTTATCTTAATTGTTAAGTTGTTTTTGTAATTCGATTAGAGATAGATTCATCATTGTAAGATGGGTCGACGTTTCTTTTCTACCATTTCGTTGCTCATAACTACCATCAGGTAAAAGATCCCATGCATTTCTTTCATCATTAATGAGAATATCTAAGAAATCTTTACATTGCTTTATTATTTCATCGTTATAAATTGGTGTAATAACTTCTACTCTGCCATGCATATTTCGATGCATCCAATCAGCTGACCCCATGTAGACTTTCTCTTTTTCAGAGTTCCCAAAATAAAAAATTCGAGAATGCTCTAAAAACCTTCCTATAATGGAGATAACTTTAATATTGTCACTTACACCTGGTATGCCTGGTTTTAGACAACAAAACCCTCTAACAATTAAAATTATTTCTACACCTGCTTGGCTAGCTTTATAAAGCTCTTCAGCAATTGCTATATCTTCAAAGGAGTTCATTTTAGCAATGATCTGACATTTTTTATCACCATCATTTGCAGCTTTAATTTGATCATTAATTAGTTTTATAAACCCAGACTTTGCGGTCACGGGAGAAACAAGTAACTCTTTATAGTCCATCTTCAAAGAACTTCCAGTTAGGTAATTAAATACTTCAATCACCTCTGAAGTAATTCTTTTATCTACGGTAAAAAGTCCTGTATCAGTATACAATTTTGCAGTTTTTGAATTGTAATTACCTGTTGAAATATGAACATAAGTTAACAGTTCTCCTGAATTTTCTTTTCTCACGATTTGTGCAATTTTAGAATGAGTTTTAAGTCCAACTATACCGTAAACAACATGTACACCGGCATCTTCCATTCTTTTGGCCCAATAAATATTTCTTTTTTCATCAAATCTTGCTTTTAACTCTATTAAACAAACAACTTGTTTTCCATTTTCTGCTGCATTAATAAGTGCTCTTATTATAGGAGAATTATCTCCTGTACGATATAAAGTCATTTTAATAGAAAGTACCTGTCTGTCCTCTGATGCTTCTTTTATAAATCTCTCAACCGTTGTACTAAAATTATCATATGGATGATGCACAAAGCGGTCTTTTTCTTTAATAATTTCAAAAATATTATGACGTTGAAAAGTGGGTAAGGAAACAGGTCTCCAGTCAGTATATTTCAGGTGAATAATCGGGAGATCAGCAATAGAGTTTAAGCTCAAATAGTCAAACGTTTCTGGATGAGAATAGACATCTTCATCATTTAAATTGAGTTCATCTTTTAAATATTGGAGCATTTCTGGGTTATGATCATCCAAGCATTCAACTCGAATCGGTTCCTGAAGTCTTCTGGAATTTATCGATTCTTCAATAAGTACAAGTAAGTCCTCTGTATCTTCGTCAGCATGTTCCCAGTCTGCATTTCTCGTAATTCGAAAGGGCATAACATACTCAATTTCCATTCCTCTATATAAATGATCTAAGTTATTTTTTATTATATCTGCTGTATTGATGAGTCTATACTCTTCTTCATTTCCAGGTAACTGTATCCAGCAGTGAATTGACTCAGGAACTTTCACTCGAGAAAATATTCTATCTTGGTCGAAAACACCTTTTAAGTATATACCAAAAGAATATGATAAGTCTGAGATAAAAGGAAACGGTTTTCCTGGGTCGACACTTAATGGAGTTAAAATCGGATATATTTCATTTAAAAAATATGTATTACAGTATTCTTTTTCTGTTTCACTGAGACTATCGTAGTTAAGAAGAAATATTTTTTCTTTTTTTAATTTTTCTTTAATCTCTTTAAGTGCTAAAGCATGTTTTTTATTAGAGCTTAAAATCATCTCTCTGATTTTTACTAATTGTTCTTTTGGACTTTTACCGTCAATCGATCTAAAAGTAAAAGATGACTCTGCTTGACTTTTAAGTCCACCGACTCTTTTCATAACAAATTCATCAAGATTTGAAACATAGATAGTTAAGAATCGTACACGTTCTAGTAAAGGTGTTCTTTCGTCACATGCTTCGTGTAAGACTCTTTCATTAAACTCCAACCAAGAGTATTCTCTGTTAAAAAAAAGATCATAATTATGATTTGATATTGTACTTGGTTTTTTAATTTTCTTTTTTGATCTTGATTTACTTTTTTTAAAAGCCTTGGCCATTATATTACCTTTTTTATTTATTTAATGAAGCGATATCTCTCATCTTATGGGCCCCTAGTTTATCTAGGTGCCTTATAACCTTATTATAATAAATCTTTCTTTTCGCAATTGTGTTAGCATTGTAATAAGTCCACCAAATTTTATCTTTTTTCGAATGTTTCTTTTTATATTTTGATAATATTTTAGCTCCGGCTTCAATACAATAGCTTGGCCGAGTAAGTAATTTTTGCACATCTAAATTCATTTTTTTTATATTACTCATATGAATTTGCATCATACAAAAATCTGCCCCTACCGCAATTGGCTTATACTCTCCAGACTCTTCATCAAAAATAAGGCCTTTCACTTTTCTAACAGCATCTTTTTTAAATGAGCTCTCTTGAAAAGCAATAGAGACTAATAATTTAGGATCTAAATTGTACTTTCTAGCTGTTTTTGAAAAAATATTTGATAGTTTATAAGCTTGTTTATTTTCTACGCTGTCATTTAGTTTTAAAATGAGATGACAAATCTTGTTTCTCTTATGAAGACAGTCAGTTTTTTTGACAGTTGCATGACTAAAGTTTAGCCAAAAGCCTAATGTTAAAATTACTAATACCCTAAAATCACTCATTTTTTTGCCCTTTTTTTCATCTCTCTTAACCATTTAAGAGCAATTTTAAGGCCAATATTTTTCATAGATTTTCTCTATTAGTAGATAGATACATAAGATCACAAAGTACTGAAAATTCGTGTATATTATTTTTAACTTTAAGACTTTCAGCAAAAGGAGCTAAATATGAAAGAATTAAATGGAGATAACTTATCACAAATTGTTTCAGAAAATAGTAAAGTATTTGTTCAGTTCGGTGCAAGTTGGTGTGGGGCTTGTAGAATAGTAAAACCTCAAATAACAAAACTATCTCAAGAAGATGCTAATTCAAATATAGAGTTTTACTATGTTGATGCTGAAGCTTATCCTAACTCTAGATCTCTCGCTAATGTAGAGAACCTACCTACTTTTGCCGCTTTTAGAGATGGTAAATTGATAGCACAAGCAATGGGAACTAATATGGATAAAATTAAAGGAGTCATCAATGAAGTTGCCAGTAATTAAAGATGTTGTCGGATTTATAGAAGAAAATGATGAAGACTATGTTTTAGAAGCAATTGATGTACTAGAACATCTTTCTCAGAGCAAAGGCATCAAGGAAAACGAGCTTGAAGTTATGGGAGAGCTTTTATCAAATATGTATGGTGGTCTGGAGGTCGCTAAACAGACTAAAAATGGTGTTAATAAAAAAGATGCACTCAATGACTTCATGAAAAGAGTTACTGGGTCTATTAGTTAATATTTGAATTGTTCA
>CAYFHZ010000222.1:0-5796 GCA_964342535.1 uncultured Bacteriovoracaceae bacterium
TAGGACATTTTCGCTGGGAAATAAGGATAGGACATTATTGTCGAATCTTTATACATCATGTAACTTTAGCTTCTCGCTCTCACGACAATCTCTTTTCTTGTTAGAATAATTAAAATTTTTATTAAATTTAAAGGACCTCTATTGAAAGCTTTAATAATTTTAGGTATTTGGATTATTTCTTTTAGTAACTATGCTTTTGTACCTTCAATTGACCAAGAGTTTTTAGACCTTACCAAATGGGAGAAAGTTGAAAAATTTAAGGGGCCAAGAAAAACAATAAAGACTGTTAAATACTTTAATAACAACAGATTAAATAATCTAAACATAACTGACTCTACTTATGATTCAATAAATGATTTTTACCAAGATCATCTTGATGCCTATAGTAGTGATAAAGAATATGCATGTAGAATGCCTCTGCTGAATCGCTATTTTAATAAAAAGACACATCAGAATAAAAGATGTGATGATGACACTATCTACTATGTAAATCCAAAAGACCTTACAACACTTTTAAAATTCGACAAAAAAGATGTTTATCAAATTCATTATTTTTTTGCAGGTCAAGGTGAAAAAACAATGAGTAGATGGGGACATGCGATGTTAAGAGTTGTTGTATGTGATCCTAAAAGAAAGATGAAAGGACCTGAGTGCTTATTTGATTATAAACATCATGTGATTCTCAATTACCGTGCCAATGTAACAGGTATGCAATTAGATAATTTAAAGGGATTACTAGGACAATATGCCTCTAAATTGTACTACTCAACCTTAGAAGAAACGGTTTATGAATATACAGAATTAGAACTTAGAGACCTTTACAGTCTTCCACTAAACTTAACTCAAGATGAGAAGAATTTACTTCTAGATGCCTACAGTCAGGAGTTTTGGACATATGCAGGAGATTATAAATTCTTTACCCAAAATTGTGCAACTGAACTAGCTTCTATTTTAAACTTAGTGTTCAAAAATAAACCTCAAGGTTCTCTTAATGCTTTAAGTCCTCTTGGCCTTTATGATGAGTTAATTGATAAAAATTATGCTGATGAAACTCTAGTTAAAGCAGAAGACTCCCTCGCAAATGGACATCATTATGGATCCAGAAGAGGTTGGTTTGAAGCTGCTATAAAGAAATTAAACAAACTTCTTGATACCAAATACACAACTCAAATCTGGTTTGAAGAAACAGGTATAGAAGAAAGACGAGATCTGTTTGTAAAAGCGATCCAAGGAATGCCCAATCAGGAAAACAGAGTAAGAAATCTCTTTTTTATTCTTGAAATACAAGCGAAAAAAGTATTTAAGCAAAAATACCAAAAATATATTATGGATCTTGCAATTAATAATATAAAGGTAGATGAAGTTGATGAGATCGTTCAGGCCGTTACAGAGCTGTATAAGAAAAAAGACGAAGTTACAGATGCTATTCAACTTGTCACAAACCCAGGCTATGGAATTCCGCCTAAAAATATTCTTGAATCAAATTTTCAAGGGGTTGATATCAATGCTTCCATTAATAAGACAGTTGAAAACAATAATTATCACCTAATGGTGAATAAACGCCTGTCGGATATTCAAAGTAATATAAAATTTTTTTCCAGAAAACGTTCGAATAAAACAAAGTAAAAAAGGAATCATATGTTCAAATTTTTATACATACTACTTCTTATTCCCTCTTTAGGTTTTTCATCGACTCTTGAAGAAAAATTTGAGAGTGATTTACGATTTAATCCAAAAAGTACAAAAAAAGTAGAAATATGTAACCACAATATTTACCCTATAAATATTGGTTTTCTGAGTACGAGTGATTGGGAATATTCAATATTCTCCCAATCAATGAACGGACAGGGAGAATATACAACTATCACATGTCCATTTGAAGACTACGATGCCATAGTCTGGATAGATCCAGATGGTGGAAAATCAGCTATTTTATTTGATCAGGAAAAATAGAACTACTTTAAGATTTTTGCCAAAGTTTCACGTTCTTTCGGGTTAAACTCAAATGCACCACTCCTGAGTATGTCTTTAAGTTTGTCCTTAGTCACTGAACTATTAGGGTCATTAGACTTTAAGTCTCCAAAGTCTTCTTCACTGCTATTTTTTACACTTGAATTACTAAGCTCAACCTTTTCTTCAGGTTTCTTCTTTTCTTTAAATTTATCACCAAATTTGGCCTTAATTTTTTCTTTAATTGCCGCTTGGGGATCTATATTTTTTTGTATCGAAGCTTGTACTTTCATAATTCTCCATAAGTTGTGCTTCCTTCTTCATTCTAACAAACCTATAATTAATATTAAATGAGGTAATATATGCAAAAACTAAACGACATTCCTACATGTTCTGATCTTTTAAAGAAACACAAATCACTAAAAACAGTACTATGGGATATGGATGGTACCTTAATGAAGACAGAACCACTTCACTCACAAAGCACCTATTCTCTTCATCTAGATGATTGCAAGATCAACAACTTACCACATTTAAAATTTGAAGAAATTGATCAATTATGTTGGGGAGAGATAGATGCCCTCATCCTACAAAAACTTCAATCCCAAAACTACTTTAAAGATTTAAGTTTAACTCGTTTTATCCAAGAGAAAAACACATTAATACTTGATGCTTTAAACACGATAGACCAACAAAGCATTGTAAAAAAAGAGTTAAGAGATCTTCTAAGAGAACTAAAAGAAAACAACATTTCCATGGCCATTGTGACTTCCAGTGAAAAAGAATTAACTTTAAAGCTTACTCAGACATTAGGACTCTCGGAGTATTTTGAATATATTATAACCCGTGAGGATACTAGGGAGAATAAGCCATCTCCCGCGCCCTATCTCTATGCAATGAAGTTACTGAACAAATCTCCAGGTGATTGTATTATCTTTGAAGATTCTCAAACCGGATTGAAAGCCGCAAATCAAAGTGGAGCTTTTACTTATCAAGTAATGTGGTATTTGGATTAAGTATTGTTAATTGCCATTTATAATTTGTATCTTGGTTATTTTTAAGACTTGTTAAGGCCACTTGATGAGTATTTTTATCCAAATCATTTGAAATATAAAACGTTGTTCCAAGAACAAATATTATATTATAGAGGTATTGGTGATTATTCTCATCAATTAGAAATTTTATAAATCGAAGCGGTACTGGGGATTTCAATGTTCCAAGCTTATCATATTTTAGCATATCTTTTAAAGATTTTTGTCGACCAAAATGTTCAACAATGCCACTCATTTTTTCTTTTTCTTGTTCAGTGAAGACAAAATCATAGCTAAAATTATTCATATTGACATCAACTGAGTTTGCTTTTGTTTCTTCTCTTAAGCGAACTGCTTGAAAAAAAGCAGATTTTTTAATTTCAATTTTGGGTTCAACTTTTTTGATAACAACTTTCTTTTCTTTTTTTATTTTTTTCTTTTTTGGCAAACTCGGTAACTCAATAGGTGTAAATGTAGGTTTCTCTATATCCTTATCGATTTGCTTGGATATTTTCTTCACTTCTACAACTTCTTCTTGAATAATTTTTTTTAGACCTTTTTCATGAAACCGATAAAGTGTCCCTAGCGAAAAAAGTCTTCCTCGTTCATAACGCCTATCACTTTCATTTAAAAAACGAGAATAAAAATACTGATATATTGGAATTAATGACTCATATTTCTTTTCAAATTTAGAATTTTCATCAATATATCTCCTAAGGCATCCATCTGTAATATCAGAGTCATAAAACTCATTAAAGACATGAGATCTTGTAAGTAAGGGATAAATGATACGACTATAGGATATTCCATGAAGCTGGTCTTCTTCTGAACAAATTTGCATTAAAAGTTCTTGATCGTCTGCACATTGCTTTCTAACCTGACTTTCAATAGAAACCTTATTAAACTTACATGCTTCTTGCTCACAACGAGAAAGTATCTGCTTCCCCAACAAATCTGTTGTTCTATTCTGTGATAATCCATCAATCCAATTTGTTTTAAATTTTTTATCAAAATCATCTATTGATATTTGTATCTCACCTAGGTCTCGTGTAAAGACCTTAGAATACTCTAAAAATGATTTAAACCTAGTTGATTTCGGTCTACATAGATCTAAAAATTTTCTCCAGTTCATCTCACAAGTTTTTGGTAACTCTAGTTTTTTAGTTGTGTATTGATACTCTCTTAATGCTTCAAACAAATAACTCATACTGAGAAGGCGAACAAAGTATTTAAGGTCGTCTTTTAATTTAATATAATCAGAATCAGGACAAAGCACCCCATATTTATACTCGGCTTGCATGTAAGTATTCAAAGAAAACAATTGAAATGAAAGATAATCATCAAAAATAATATCTCGTTCTTTGTTATCAACAAAGTAAAGCTGATTTTTATATTTATCGAACTGAACATAAGAATCATCCGGACCGCTATAATCCCGAATATATTGGATGCCTAATCTTGTATCACCTGAGTATGCAGACTGTATAACAAAGCTAACAAAAAAGATAACTTTTAAAACCATACTAAACTTAACCATGGAATATAGGTAATTAAAACTAAAGCAAACAACATAAGTAATAAGTAAGGAACAGCAACTTTATAAAGCTCTACAACTGATCGATTAAACCTAAAACTACTTATAAAAAGATTAATTCCTACAGGCGGAGTGATATAACCAATCTCTAAATTAGTTAGAAAAATAATAGCCAAATGTATGGGATGAATATCAAACTCTCCTGCAATCGGTAAGATTAGAGGAACTACTACGATAATAGCACTGAAGATATCCATCATTGCCCCTACCGCCAAAAGAAAGAGATTTAAAAAGAGTAAAAATAAATATTTATTTGTAATAACTTCTCTTATAGCATTAAGCATTTTTAAAGGAATCTCTTCATCAACAAGGTAATTCGTTAGCGCAAGAGCACAACATAGTATCATTAGTATAGCACCAACCAAACTCATACTCTCTTTAATAAGCCGTGGAAGATCTTTACTAAAAGATAAATCCTTATAAAGAAAACATTCAATAAGGATGACATAACCTGCACATAAAGCTGAAGCTTCTGTTGGAGTCATAGCTCCGGAGTAAATCCCTCCCAATACTAAACAAGGAAGAGGGGCTTCAAATCGAGCTTCATACAAAGCCGTTTTTAATTCTCTCCATTTGAATGGACGTCTTTGAGCTTTTCCTCCATGAAAAATAGAGTATGCAGAAAGAATAAAAATAAGAAGAAAGCCAGGAATTAACCCCGCTAAAAAAAGATCATCTATATCTACCTTTGCGACTATTCCATATAATATAATTGGTAAACTTGGTGGAAATAATAATCCTAAAGAGCCAGAGGTTGTGATAAGCCCGAGGGTAAATTTTTCATTGTACTTTTCCTGAATCAACATAGGGTAAATAAGCCCGCCTAATGCTATAATCGTAACTCCACTGGCACCAGTAAAAGCAGTAAAAAAAGCACAAAGAACAAGACTCACTATTGCCACCCCACCAGGTAACCATCCTAAAGCACTATGAGTTAGTTTGAGTAATCTTTGGGGAGATTTTGAATCGGCAATAACATAGCCAGCAAAAGTAAATAAAGGAATCGTAAGTAAAGTTGGTGAAGAAGCAATTCTATAAACTTCGATAGCTATCGCTGAGAGTTCTATTTCTGCACCATGGAAGGCAACAACTGAAATAAAAAGCATTACTGCAAATAGAGGTGTACCAATGAGGGCCAAGATAAGAATGATGACATATAACAATGCTTCCAATTATACCTTTCCTTCTTTCGTGATAAAAATTCTTAAAAAAAATCTTAAT
>CAYFHZ010000223.1:0-5793 GCA_964342535.1 uncultured Bacteriovoracaceae bacterium
TATCATATGACCTTAGCTTTGTAGGAGGTGGCTCCATACCAACGGATTTACTTATAACTTCTTAATGAGAATTGATATTTTTGACTGTAAAAGACTTCTTTTGTTTCATTCCTTTGAAATTTTGTAAAGAAAAAGTCTCTATTTTCAGAATCAATATCTATATTCTTGCTAAATTGACCTTGAATAATTGTACCTCGCTGTATTTGAGTCAAGTATAATTGATTTTTTTTACCAAAGTAATGACAAGGTATATCTAATTGATTCACGGGATTTTGTGCAGAAATAGTTGTGAGAAAGTTGCTATTTAGACTGACTTCAATTTCTCCAGATTTTATTTGAATCTCAGGTAGATGTACTCTACATAGTTTCTTTTCAGGTATAGGTACATAATTAGAATTTATACTTAAAATCTTTTCTTCTAAGTTCTCTAAAAAAGATGTAATACCACTCAAAGGGGTCAATCCTACTTGGTTAAAAAAAGTATTCTTTGGAGGAGTAAAAACAAAAGGATACAATTTTAATTTTTTAAATTTATTTTTTAAGTTATATTTTTTAGGGATATTATCAGCGTAACAAGAATAAAAACTGATAGACTCTAATGAAGATGAAAAATGAGTTAAAAATGTTTTAGACCTGATATCACTTCCATTTGAATCGATAAGAGATCCACTTTTACTTGCATGGTTGATAAATACCACATGCCCAATATTAGAACTATTTAAAATTTCATGGACTTCATTAAGAGTTGTTGATGCGATGTATTCCCAATCTAATTGCAACTTAGCATCCCTAATATACTCTTTTGCTTTTACTGCTTCTAGGTATAGCTTTACATGATTCATTCTCTTTTCTTCTTCTTGTAATGCTTGAAATAGTTTTTGAAAAGATAATGATCTGGTATCATATTTTTGACAACGCTTTAAGGCCATTTCAATAGTTTCAAAAAGTGTGCAAGCTCTTCTCTTTTTTTGTGATTGAAATACATATTGTATACAGCGAGGTTTACTTTGAGACTTCAGAATCTTGATGTAGTCTTGATATTCTTTAATAAGTTTTTCTTTCTTGTTTAAAAAAGATTGATACTCAAACTCTTGAGATGCATTATATTGATGTGGCATAAATGAAAAGATAATATTTCTTTTGTTTTGATCCATGTACATGGTAGACCCACCTTTAATATTTTCATTCACTTTTGCAAAGAGTTCAGGCCTTAGTTTAAGCATTATTAGATCTTTTAGTAGACTATTACTTTCAGTGACATTTGTTTGCAAGTCCTCACATAAAGAACTTGCAAAAGTATTTGAATTATAAAAAAGAATAAGAAATAGTATAAATTTCATATAATCCTTATAAGCTTAATAGATAAAGTCGTTTGTTATAATTTCTTTTTCGTCTGAACTTAAATCAGTGTGTATTAATATATTCATCAATTCCGTAGCTGATATTTGTAATATATATTTTTTATCCTTAGGGATTGTGCTGTCATCTTCTATTTTTGATTTTATAAGAACCGCTAATTGAAAGGCCGTTGAATAATCCAGGAAATTGTAATGAGACATAAGGGTCTCACTTAAATCATCTTCAATATGATCTAAAAAAACAAGTCCAATTAAACCGATTAAATTCTCAAAAGTTTTAGGATCATAACCTGAAGTTGAATGTCCCCATGCAGATACTAGTGTACTACCACCACCTAGAGCGATAAAAATGGTAGCTGCTGGCCCTGAAGATACAAGTCCAATTGCGGCTTGAGTTTTCACTGTCATAAAACTGAATACAAGCGTTGTGATCATAAGTGATTTTAGTAGATTAATTTTCATTTTGATTTCCTTTGTTAATGATTGACTCATGCCAATTAATTAATCGAAAACCCAAAATTTTTTAAGTTACAATGGAGTTACATTTTGTAGACAGGAGTCTTATTGTAAAAAATACATACTCTTTAAAATAGAAATATTAAGTCAAATGTCAAACATATCAAGTAGTTATAGTTTTTGCCGTATTGATGCGGCACGTAGACTGGTGTCGACACCATTATTTCACAAAGTCTTTGTTTGATAGCAATTAATCTCAAATCTGGATAAAAGAATCTCAATTAAGAACAAGCATGACTTGAAACTGTTTAAACTTTTGACAGCTGTTAAATTTTTTACATTTTACTTTAAAAAAAATTAAGAAATGGAATGATAGCTGAAATTATTTTAGGAGAATTTTATGAAAAAAATGGCAATGATTTTACTTATTACTTTTATGTCCTCTGTAGCATCAGCATCTTGTGTTGAGAGTTATAATAGTGCAAGTAAACCTACCTTTGAGCTTAAAGATAGTGATGGAAGTTACTCTAATCTTTATGGAGGGGCAGCAGGTTCAACTTTTATTGATGTTTTTTCTGCAGTAGGAGGAGGATATACTGTTCCTGTTTTTACAACAATCGGTGTATCAATTCTCATCTCAGTTAGTGTTGAAACTTGGCTTAGGGGAGATATGACAAAAATAGGTTCAATTCTCAAGCAAGCGAGAAGCGGAGGATTTTCTTCAGAAATGGATGATCTTTTACAGTTTACGGAAAACTATATAGGAGAAAGTATAAGTTCTTCTGAATTAGAAGCGGCCATCATTGCTTTAGATAATTCAAATGCATTTTGTACAAATGAGCTACAAGATTATGAAGATTTTAAATATGGTATTGCTAACAAAGTTAAGCAATTAATTAGAAAAAAATAAGGATAAATAATGAAAAAATTAGGACTAGTATTACTTTTATCATTGATTTCTCAAATAGTATCAGCAAGTTGTGGTGCAAGTTATGAATCGGCAGGAAAGGCCCTTACCACATTTTCTGATAATAATACATCTGATATTGCCAGTACATCAGTCGGAGTAGACTTATTAGGAATTGGTTTTTTAAACGCACCAGCTATTCCTATCTTTACTGCATCTGGCGCAATTGTTGGAATTTCAGTTAGTGTTGACTACTTACTGAAAGCTGATGTCCGAGTGATTGCAAAATTAATCAAAGATTCACATTCCGGAGCGTATTCTTCCGAGATGGAAGAGCTTTTACAATTTACGGAAAACTACACTGGAATGAATGTTAGCAAATCGGAACTGACTGCTAGTATTATTGCTCTTGATGAAGCAAATACATTTTGTACTGATGATTTACAAGGTATACAAGATTTCAAATTAAGTGTTGCTAGTCATATTGAAAAGAATAGGTAAGGAATAAATTATGAAAAAATTAGGATTAGTTTTATTAATAACATTAACGTCAAGTATTGGAATGGCATCTTGTATTGATTCTTATCATGCTGCAAAAGAAACATTACCTTTACCAACAAAATTAGATACTCAGATTGCTTCGCCTGTTTCAGTTGTTGCAGCAGATGGTATATCAATGGCAACAAATCTTACTCCTGTTCCTGTTTTTAGTATTGCTGGTACTGCATATATTATGTCAGTAAGTGTTGATTGGTACCTTAAGGAAGATTATAGGTTGTTAAAGAAAGTTCTTAAAGAAGCTAGAATGAAGGCCTATTCATCAGAGATGGAAGATCTTCATATCATGATAGAAGATCAAACTGGTCTTAGTCTTTCTGAAGATGAATTACAAAAGACGATTGTAGAACTTGATGAAGAAAATGCTTTTTGTATTGATGGAGTCCAAGGGATAGAAGATTTTGTTTTGAATATTGCTAGAAGATTTAAAAGGAAATAAATGTGAAAAAATTATTATTTGTAACTCTTTTATCACTTATAAATACTTATGCCATGGGTAGTTGTTCTGAGTCATATAGATCTGCCGGAGAAAATTTCTTAGAGTTACCGGACGTGGACTCAGGAGAAGCAATTGGCGTAGTAGGTACATCAATAACAATGGATGTATTATCAATGAGTACGAACTTTACTACAGTTCCAGTGTTTTCGATTAGTGGCGTTGTGTACACAATCTCTGTAAGTGTTGATTGGTTCCAGCGAAGAGATTATAGAATGCTGGAAGATGTTTTAAAAGATGCTAGAGCAGGTGCATATTCCTCTGATATGGATGATCTGCATGAGTTTGTTGAGGATAATACGGGGCTGAGTATCTCTGAAGATGAATTACAAGATGTGATTGTTAAACTTGATGATAAAAATGCATTCTGTACTAACGGTGTACAAGGAGTAAAAGACTTTAAACATAATATTGCAAGAAATTTTGAAAGGAGATAGTGATGAAAAAACTATTTATAATATTAAGTATAGTTCTTACGAGTTCATTGGCATCAGCAAGCTGTGTTAAGTCTTATCAAGAAGCTTCAAAAGGTTTTATTGATTTAGATGGAAAATTTGAAGAATCATTTATGACATATAGTGGTGCTGCTTCTATCGATGCTCTTTTAATAGGTGGAAATGCATACGCGATACCTGTTTTTACGATATCTGTTGCAGGAGTTAGTATCTCTGTAAGTGTAGACGAATGGTTAAAAAAGGATATGGCAAAAGTCGAAAAAATTATCCGTGAAGCTAAGATTGGAGCCTATTCCTCAGATATGGAAGACTTGCACCAATTTGTTGAAGAATACTCTGGTTATGATGTTACTAAGAAACAGTTACAACAAACAATTGTAGAACTAGATGCCAAAAATTCTTTTTGTACTAACGAAGTACAAGGAATTGATGATGTTAAGTTTAATATTGTAAGAAATTTAATTTTATAGGAAAGATATTATGAAAAAATTAGCTTTATGTTTATTTCTATCTTTTACATCAATTATCTCATATGCCTCATGTACTCAAACGTATATTGAAGCTTCAGGAACTGACCCGGATATTAGAAAGGTAGATATGGGAACAAAAGTGGGTTCTAGTATAATTGTTGGAATGGATGCAATGGTCTTAGGTATGGGTTCACCTATACCTGTCTTTACTGTTTCAGGAGCGATCTATTCCCTTTATGTAAGTATCGATTGGCATCAAAGAGAAGAATACAGAATCATTAAAAAGATTCTTGTAGATGCTAAGTATGGAGCTTATTCTTCAGATATGGAAGATCTTCATTTATACGTAGAGGAAAGTACTGGTTATAGTATTTCAGTAGATGATCTGCAAAATACGATTATGAGGCTGAATGATAAAAATATATTTTGTACCAATGGTGTACAAGGAATGGATGATTTTAAATTTAATATAGCAAGAAATTATAGAAGGTTTTAGAAGGAGATTAGGATGAAAAAATTAGGTTTAGTATTATTAATGTGTATAACAAGTTCCATTGCTTCTGCTTCATGTGGAAATTCTTACAGAAAAGCTGCAACACCATTTCTTACAAAAAATTTGGGTGGTTCTTATGTAGAACCCGATGATTATACACCCTACTATGTATCACTTGGAACTTCTGCTGCAGTTGATGCTGTAGGAATACTTATGATGTCTACTACTTTTCCAGCATTTACAGCATCAGGTGTAGTCATGTATTCATCTGTTAGCCTTGATGAATGGTTGAGAGGAGATATGCGAACAGTTGGAAAAATTATAAGCCAAGCTCGTGTGGGTAGCTATTCTTCGGATATGGATGAATTACATCAATTTACTGAAGATTTCACAGGTAGGAATATCTCAAAAAATCAATTATTTGATACAATTGTTAAGTTAGATGATGATAATGCATTCTGTACAGACGGTATTCAAGATATGGAAGATTTTAAATATAATATAGCAAGTAGTTTATTGTAATATAAGGCCCTTAGAGGGCCTTTTTCTACTGGTCGATAAACTTTGTCATGATGCTGACGTCAAAACTCAAGTTAATTC
>CAYFHZ010000224.1:0-5771 GCA_964342535.1 uncultured Bacteriovoracaceae bacterium
CTATTAGAAGAAAGAAACTTTGAAGCCATTAGGCTTGCATGGACGGCAGATACTGATTGGGATCCAATGCAGTTATGGCATTCAAAAAGTATTGAAGGTGGAGGTTCTAATTTTGTAGGTTTTAATAACCCAGAGGCAGACAGACTTATTGATTTAGGACAGTTTGAGCACGATAGAAAGAAACGTATTGAAATTTTCAAAAAAGTGGAAAAACTTATAACTGATGCCTATCCATATGTTTGGTTTTTTTATCGTAAAGCTATTTTTTATGGTTACTCTGATCGAGTAAGTAGACCTAAAGATACTTTCAAGTACGAAATAGGTACTACTCAATGGAAGTTTAAAAGTAATATGAAAAAGGATTTATAATGACTACTTATATATTAAGAAGATTATTTCTTATGATTCCAACGTTATTTGGCATTACTCTAGTCGTTTTTTTTATTATAAATCTTGCACCTGGCTCTCCTATTGAACAACAAATTCAGGCTTTGAAATATGCAGGTTCTACTGAAAGCAATTCTCAAGCAGGTAAGGCCGGGGTGTCAAAAGAAATAATAGAAGCACTTAAAAAACAATATGGTTTTGATAAACCAGTTCATGAAAGATATTTTATCTGGTTAAAAAACATTGTGACTTGGGATTTTGGAGAATCTTTTACTTATGAAGAAGAGGTTACAGATGTCATTGTAAGTAAATTTCCTGTTTCTCTTCAATTCGGTATTATTTCTCTTATTTTATCTTACCTTATATCTATTCCACTTGGTGTCTATAAAGCAATAAAAGATGGCTCAAGTTTTGACTTCTTCTCTAGTTTATTACTCTTTGGAGCCTATGCGATCCCCGGATTTATGTTAGGAATATTTTTAATTGTGTTTTTAGCAGGAGGAAGTTTTTTAGATATTTTTCCTATTGGGGGACTTTATTCAGATTTTTATGATGAAATGAATACATGGGAGAGACTCATTGATCGTGTCTATCACTTTGTACTTCCAACTATTTGTTACACTATTGGATCATTTACGACTTTAACTTTTCTGATGAAGAACTCATTAATGGAAGAAATAAGAAAAGATTACATTAGAACAGCTAAGGCAAAAGGTTTGTCTGATAAAGTTGTTTACTTAAAGCATGCTCTTCGAAATGCTCTTATCCCCATTGTTACAGGCATTGGTAGCTTTTTAGGCGTCTTTTTTGCAGGTTCACTCCTTCTTGAAAAAGTCTTTCAGCTCGATGGAATCGGTCTTCTCGGTTTTAGCTCAATTCTAGCTAGAGACTATAATGTTATAATGGGGCTTGTTTTTATACAGTCTTTATTAATGTTAGTTGGAAATTTAATTTCTGATATCGCTTATACAATTGTTGATCCAAGAATAGACTTTAAATAAGAGATTAAAAATGATTGAAAAAAGAATAAAAAATGAACAAACATTAAAAAAATGGAAAGCATTTAAGAATCACAAAACAGGATTTATAAGTTGTTGGCTGGTTTTAATTGGATGTTTTTTTAGTTTTACTGCTGAATTTTGGGCCAACTCAAAGCCTATATATCTCTCTTATAAAGGTAAAGTCTACTTCCCAGTTTTTAAAGACTATTCTGTAAAAGAGTTTGGGATACTAGATTCCTTACAAATAAATTATAAGGAACTTAATCTTGGTAGCGATGATTTTGCTCTATGGCCAATAATTAAATGGGACCCATTAGAATCTAATAAGACGGTTAAAGAGTATCCTTCTCCGCCGACACTTGTAAATATTATGGGTACTGATGATAGAGGCCGTGATGTTTTTACCAGGTTACTCTATGGTCTGAAGTATTCTATTGTATATGCTATAGGGGTGTGGCTTGTAACTTTTGTTATAGGAATCACTCTAGGAAGTTTACAAGGGTACTTTGGAGGATGGGTTGATCTTGTGGGACAAAGAGTAACTGAAATACTTTCAACGGTTCCGACTCTCTTCTTATTAATTATATTGATCTCAATATTTGAACCTTCTATGACTTTACTTGTGATAATTTCAAGTTTATTTGGCTGGATTGGTATTAGTACATATATGCGAGGAGAATTTTTAAAAAATAGAAAACGAGAATATGTTGAAGCTGCACGAGCAATTGGTTTGGGACATTTTTCAATTATGATTAAACATATTCTTCCAAATTCATTAGGGCCAATCATTACTTTCTCTCCTTTTGTTATTGCTGGTGGAATAACAGCGCTAGCAAGTTTAGATTATCTTGGTTTTGGACTTGCTCCTCCAACACCTAGTTGGGGAGAGTTACTTGCACAAGCACAACAAAATTTTACAATAGGTTGGTGGTTAGTTCTCTATCCTTTTTTGGCATTATTTCTTACACTTATTCTTTTTAATTTTATTGGTGAAGCAGTTAGAGAAGTTATGGATCCTCATAAGCAACAATAGTCATAGTGTAAAAATTATATTATAATTCAATGAAGATACCTCAAGATTCTAGTACCTAAGATGTAATTATTTTATTTTCCATACATAGCAATCATGCTTTGGTTAAGGAGAAAAAAATGAAGCACATAAGTCTTTTTATATTGTTGATGGTAATAATCTCATGCGATACGATGAATAACGTAGAAGTTATTACTATTTATCAAAACCCTCAAGTTCGAATCGCAGAACAATTTGTAGAAAAATTTAATGAAGAGTCAACAGGGTACACATTAGAAGTTGTAAAGGTCAGCACATTACAAGAAGATTATGTTGTGTTTAGTTGCCAGGGAAGTTCTTGTAGTGGCGATTACATGGCCATAAATATTGGCAATTATAGTGCTTCTATGAGTGCTGAAGAATATTTTAAAAATTCTTTGAATGACTCAGCAACGAGAAGTTACCTTGATGTCTATTATATAGGGAGTGAAAAGTATCAAGATTATTTAACAGGAATAACTTTTGAAAAAAATGTAGCCAACTCTAAAGACTTAGCAAAGATGAATGCATTGGCAGAAGCTTATAGAACTGATCTTCTTGCAAAAAGCTACTCTGATAGATTTGGTTTGTCTCAAAAAAGAAGTCTTGAGGTTGCAAAACTGCATAACATTTGGAGAAAAACTTCAAAAAAGGCCATGACAGATAAAGAATTAGATGACTTTTCAACAGAACTACTTGGCTTTTCTATTGGTGATGCCACTCAGGCATTCAAAAATTACAATGAAACAGGGGATTCAGCCCAGCTAGACGAGCTAGTACAAAAGGCAGCGGGGAGAAATTTAATTACTCCAGAACACGCTACAAAAATTATTTCAACATTATATAGTTTTTAAAATGGGCCTACAGGTGTAGGCTCTAAAAATTACATTCTTGAAAATCACCATTTAGTTCATTTTTCAACTCTTGCAGTGTTTGATTTGTATATTCAACTTTATTCGTTTTAAAATTTAGAAAGTACTTTGGAACTAGGTTACTATTAAATAGGACTATTGTTTTTGTACTATAAGTGTCATAAAAAGCATAATTTGCAGCTTGATATGAATGTTGAGTAGAAAAAATACCAGCATTATTTCTTTCCGAAGTAGATTGTACTGTAACCTCATTTGTAAGATATAAAGAGCTAGAGTTTCTATGGTGGTGGATATTATAAAACTCATTGATTTTAGTCTTTTGACCATTTTGAGTCGTGAAGAATTCAAGCATTTTTCCTGATCTCGAACTGTTATTAGACTGGACTTTTATTCCACACCTTGATCCAAATTGATTTTGTCCAATTATAGTTCTATTTAGCGTCGGTATATTTTCAAATATTTCATCCGTCCTAAACATCCACGTCTGTATTTCAGAGAAGTTGGCGATCGTGTTGCTAGAAACGAAGAGAATTCCAATTGTAAAAAAAATCATTTTAAATCCTTATTTTTCTAATGAATTTGTAACCATTTCTAAGCTTGGCCAAATTGATTTTTCTTTTTTACCACTAATTGTTGAGGGACCATAAGCACCACTTGATGACCTTTCTGATGTCTCATTTTCATAGAGATGAAGTACTCCAGAATCTTTGTCGAAATTAGCTCTTACAAATCCATCAATGAGAAAAAAATCATCATAGTGGAGTTTAATTGTTAACCGTTTATTATTTCCAAGAATTCTTTGGATATTTTCTTCTGATACTCTAATTTGTCCAGGATGTTGATTATTATAAGTAATAGTCCATTTGGTTTTTACACTCCAGTCACAATACCAACATGATGTTGCTAATAATTCAGTTCTTCTTATTTCTCGAAGTGAGCTTTTGTTAGAAAGAGGTAAAATATGAATTGGAAAAGCATATATATTTCCTTTTTCTATTTCTGAAACTTCAACTATTCTTTTTTCGAGTTGAACTAGTTTAATTTTAAGAAAGGCATTATAGAAATGAAGATCTAAAACAACTTTCTCAAAAAATGATGTTAATGTTGTGTATGAGTTTTCGGTATATATATCTTGAAAAACTTCTTTTATATTATTACCTGCATGAACTCTATTTTCTAAAAGTGTTAAATAGTAGTAGTATTCTTTTATGGGTAGTTTGGGGCTTTCAGTACTACTAAAGCCACGCCAATATGATTCTAAAATAACCTTTGGCTTGAAGTGAGAATATTTTAATAGCTTATCGATTTTTGCAGCAATTTCTTTTTTTGAAGGTATTTCTCCCAGATGCATTTCAATTAAGGGCGTGATATCAGAATTTGGGGCATCTTTGTAATATTTGTTTTTAGAAATGGCCATCATTGATGTAGAATTGATAAGCAGTCTCAGGAGCTTAAGAGTGCAATCTTTGCTTTCCATACAATAATGGTAATCAAAGGATACTCCTACACTAGCATTTGGCCACGTTTCATTTAACTCAAAGTATTTTGATAACGGTATTAAGGTTGTAGAATATTCTTCTTGGAAGTTAACAGCTTCTTTATGTTCATTGTTAACCAAATTTACAATATCAGATGCAAAAGATGTTAGGCATGAAAGTAAAGTTAAAATAAGAATTTTATTTTTCATTTTGAGCTCCATATAAAATCAGTACAGTCGAATACTAGCACAGATGGTGCTTTGCGCTATAGCGAGCATGTATTATTTTCACTACTTAAAACTCTTAAAATTATTAGATTTTATTAAAATTTAGTAAAAAGGGTCATATAAATATGACCCAAAAGGAAAGGTATGAAAGAACTTTCTATTCTCTCATTTGATATAAAAAAAGCCTATCAAGATGGATAGGCTTTTACGTTAACAATTGTGAATATCAAAAAATATTATGATTTAATTTCTCTAAGTAGTCTTGAAAGTGAAGGAGGCTGAATTCCAAGATAAGATGCTAAGTAAGTTTTAGGAATTCTATTTACATCAATTCTTTCATTGTCCATAAACATTTGAAGTCTTTGTTTAGCATTAAATTGAACAAATTCAATTTCTCTATTTGTCTTGTAAATATAGTTTCTAAGTAAAACTTCTCTATACACTTCATGCCAAACTTTACTTGAATGCATAAGGTGAAGGAATTGAGTGTATTTAATTGTATAGATTTCACTGTTCTCAAGTGCTTGAACTGAAATCATTGTCTTCGTATTTTCTTCCCAAGACATAAAAAAATCGAGGATAAAGCTTTTTTCAGGAATAAAGCTAAATGTTTTTTCCTCTCCTTCGTGACTTGTAAGGTAGATTCTAAAAATTCCCTTGCTGACAATTGCAACTTCTGTACAGTGATCAAAGTGTTGGAAAAAATGTTCACCCTTTTTATAAACTTTATGAGTCATTAAGTTTTCTACTGAATCGAA
>CAYFHZ010000225.1:0-5756 GCA_964342535.1 uncultured Bacteriovoracaceae bacterium
TTGCTATAATACTTAGAATTAAATGACCTCTTATCTTAAACCTTTCGAAAATAAATATAAGCAATAGTCCTATGATAGTACAAAGCATAGAAGTACTAAAATGTGCATGACCGACAATAGTAGCTGGATTTTTAGTAATAATGGCGCCATTTTTTAGACCAATAAAGAGAAGAAAGGCGCCAATTCCTGCACTCAAGGCAAGTCTTAAGTGAAAAGGAATACTTTCCAAAATATATTTTTTGATTGGAGTTACAGAGATGATTACAAAAAAAACACCAGACCAAAAAACAAGTCCTAGGGCCTGAGGAAATGGAATTTCATCTCCTAGTATAAGACCGTAAGTAAAAAAAGCATTAATTCCCATACCTGGTGCCAACGCAAATGGAAGCTTTGCAAAATAACCCATTAAGAAAGTAGAAATAAAACTAATAAGTACAGTCGCACACATGACTCCACTAAAACTCAAGCCTGTGCCATTTGTAGCAAGGATACTTGGATTGAGTAAAATAATATAACTCATCGTAAGAAAAGTCGTGATACCAGCTATTATTTCTGTTTTTGTATTCGTCATAGTGCCTCTTATTATGGATTTAAATACGCGATAAAAGCATTGATGTAAATACTTTATGCTTTTTTACCTACGAGGTGATGGGCTATGAGGATATTTTTCTTGAACATGTCCAATTCTGGCTGACCAGATGATTAGCTTCTCTGTCCCTAATAAACTTTGTAGCTTTTGTAACTTAAACAAGGATGCTTCTTTCTTTTTTAGTTTGTAGTTTATAAAATCATCAAATAATGGCAAGTTAAGTAAATTCATCGGCTGGTAAGAGTAGCCTTGACTTTGTAAATAGCACCAATCATTTAATATTTTTATGCATATATCTTCTAGGTCTTTTTGATCTGGTGATAAGTAATAAAATAAAAATGTTGAATCCTTATAAAATCTTTTTATTTTATAATTAACAAAAAAGAAAAGAGGAGTTTTAAAAAGGATAGCAGCGAATCGAGGTATGAATTTTAGTAAAAAAATGACAGGTATATCATGTACCGCCATATGAACTTCTTTGTAATAAATACCATCTTTTTTTCTATTATAAGATTTTTTTGAAAAATGAATCCATTTGAAAAAATACTTTAAGACATCAGCAGTTGACCAGAAAGTTTGCTCTGATTTTTTAAAAAAATCCTTAAGGTCTAAAGGAAAATCCTCATATCTGATAAGCTTGCCCGCATGAATTTTTTTTCTTTGGTTTTCCTCAAGAGCGACACTTTGATCAAAGTATCTACGATCTGTCCTTCTTAAGAAAAATGGGTGTTCACTATAGTCAAACAAATTAGGCTCAGTTTTGAATGTGAGCAGATAGTTTAAATGACCTAGTTCTTCAAAAGTATAGTTGAAACTCATAATGTGAGATGCCATTTCGATGTATCTCTTTAGAAAGCTTATGCATATTTTATCTGCACTATGTGCTCTATTATAGGGATGTACTCCTCTTTGGTAATTATAATAAAAATAAACTTTATTATCTTCAATTTGAACTTCCCAAGGCTGAGCATTATCTCCAGTTGGAACTCGTTTGATAAATTTGAGAGCATGGTCAATATTATTCATATAGTCATATTTCGGACAAAGTATATATATGATTTAATAATGCATTTAAATGGGAAATAAATGCTTGAATGACTATGAAAAAAAGATTCATTTAAGACTTTTAAAGTATAAATCCGAAAATCTTGTGTGAATAATTATTTCTGGATCTTTTTAGTCATATCTTTTTTCAAAACTACTTATGGTAGTGACTGTAATAAATTTGAAGCTTATAATGATTATGAATCGGCGAAGAACAATGGCATTATAGCAGAATTCAAACAAAATGATAAACATCTAGGAAAAGCTAGAGACCAAGATTCTATAGGATACTGTTATACATATAATGCTAGTGATATGCTTGATGTTTGGCTGAAGTCTAAAAATAAAATACCGCAGAATGAATCTGTTTCAGCTCTTGGGATGGGACTTGTAGATAAAGAAAATGAGTGGTTAAAAAAACATCAAGAATTTTTATCAATGGGTGTTGCTAAGGCGGCACTTGAACCACAATTAAAAAAACTAAAAGAAAGTATCAGTAGAATTGAGAAAAAAAAAGAAAAAGTTGATAATAAACTTAGCTCCATCACAGATGAGTATAGAGCTAAACATCCATCATATAATGAATTTAAAGAACTAGAAAAGGACTTAGATAAAGAGGGAAGTTTAAGAGGGAAAGATCAATCGAACTTATCTGAAGATGAATTTTATAATTTAATGGATAAATTTAATAATTTGGGTATGCAAATTGATGATGATGTTACTATTGACCCAGATTATCTGAGCGAAAATAAAAAGTTGTTGAAAGAGAAGAGGCAAATAAATAAGGAATTGGAAGACTTAAAAACAACTATAGGACAAATAGAAATGAATATAAATCCATCATCTGATATACCCGATGGTGGAACAGCAAAGGAGGCCATTGATAATAGCTTCCATCGACTATGTTTTGAGTCAGAAGTGAATAGTTCAGATCTAGGTATCCAGGAAATCTATAACGAGTATAGAGATGTATTTAGCTCCATGACATTTCAACCTAAGAATCTGGAAGAGGTATTAGGGGCGATAGTTGAGAGTCAAACAAAGGAAAACAAGATTATTTGTACAAGTTTTTATCTCGTTCGCAATTTATTTCCTAAATCTCCTTTCTTAACTGAGTCTGAATATCTAAAGTTTGTAAAAAAACTTAATTCTGGAGATAATATTTTTTCAGAGTTGATGGAAAAAATATGCTCTAAAAAGCGTTTTACTGAGATACCTAAAGTTGAAGAAAAATACTTAGACCCAAGAAAAGAAAAGATAAATGAGGAATTCTCAAGTGAAGCTTTTGAATTAATTGATAATGCTTTGAATAGCGGACAAATTGCAGGCATTGGATATCGTTCTGAGCTATTAAAAAGTCATAGTATTGAAGATGGAATTAAAGACTTTCATGCATCAAGTATTATTGGTTCTATGAATATTTGTGGCGAAAAATATTATACTCTCAGAAATTCTTGGGGAAAAAAGAGCTGCCAATTGAATCAAAGGGAGTATTGGCCTCAAGAAGATGTAGTCGATATAGATCAAGAGATGGAAGAAAAATATAAAGCTTGTATTAATCCGTGGCAACAAGCCGCTTCTAGTAGATTTGAGAAATGTACAACAGATGAATGTAAGATTGAAAGTAAACGTTTTTTGAGTGATCAAATTGAAGCCTGTAGAAGAGTTGCTTATACGAATCGCGATAAGTTAATAAACCATCCTTATTTTTGTGATAAAGATGGAAACTGGATTATCAGTAAAGAACATTTAAAAAAAGGTGTATATCGTGCTACGGCCATTACTAATTAGTCTTTTGTTTTTTTCTATGCAAGCATATCCCAAAAAAATGGACTGTATAAAGCAGGGAAAGTTACGCTATATAAAAAACCATAAAACTAAAACAATTTATAAGGACTATTGCATACATCATGCTGATTATGAAATTATAAGTCTAAGTTGTATTATTGAAAAAAAATGTGATGCTTTATCAGCATATAAACATATGGAAAAATTAAAACCTATTGGTACTGTAGGCTCACCAACTCACAAAAAATGTTACTTCTTAGGTGGAAATGCACGCCTGGTTGAATACTTTTCAGAAGGAAAGTGGAGTCAAGTTGGAATATGTATGTTTAAAGATAGTTCATTCATTACGACAGAAAATAGTATTAAGTAATCTTACATCTTTTTTAAATAGAATATAATATGCCCCATATATTTGTAAGAGTTCTATTCATTGGTGAAATAATTGATTTGAAGAATTTCAAATTATATCAAAAGGCCATATTAAATACAAAGTTGAATGTGTCTGAACTCAAATCTTGATAGGTGTGTATTATTCCAAATCTTAGTCCTGCAATTGAATGATTATTATATAAACCATACTCTAAAGACACGACTCCAGTAGATCCAAAAGAGTAACCCAGTAAACTCGTTGCTGTTGTTCCCACATTTTTGTATGAATAAACTCTACCTTGATATAGATAATAAAATGAATTAGAAAACTGGTATGTTCCACCGTATCCTAGGCTTCCTCCAACACCTTCATTCGTTATTTCAAAATTAGAAATTTTATTCGTAATTGGGTTTCTATAATATCGATATTCTTTCCATTGATTGATTTTAACATTTATTCCTGTTTGATGTTTTCGATCAATTGTTTGAGTTAATGACTTTCTATAGGTTACCCCTAGCATACTTCCTAGAAAATCATCATATGAATATTGAGGAATAAATTCACCGGACGGAGTTGCGTAATTATAAATCATCTGGATTCCACCATTAGTAATAGTGCTGTAATATGGCAGAATAATAAAGTATTTGCCTGACTCATTTTGGAAACCAGGAAAAAATGAATTAGATCGATCACGATATCTTGCAATTTCAAGATGCTTTTTTTGAACAGGTTTTAATTTTAAATCAGCACCTGTTAAAACGGACTTAGCATGTTCATAGTATGATTCATATAATTGATGTTTTTCAGTCGCTGAATTCGTCTGATACGAAAAAGCAGGAAATACACTATCTGCCTTATTGCTAAACTCAGCTAAATAAAAATCTCTTTTTTCAAAATTACCTTGCAGGTGAAAAGTATAAGCCATTAAGTAATAAAATTGGGATTGATATTCTATATTTTTACACTGTAACTGAAGCTTTATTAGTCGTTCCCTCGCACTTGTAATATTTTTATTTTCAAGAAACTTAATGATTTCGTGGAACATTTTAGTAATCTTGTAATCTCCGCTACAGGCCAAAATTTTACTGTCTTCAAGTTGTGATAAAGTTGAAAAATTTTGTAATCTCTGTTTTGCCAGTTCTTCATCTCTAATAAGATTTTTAGCTTTGTCCCTAATAGCATAAAGTTCTTTGTTTATCTTAGTATCTTGAACTTTATAATAATTTTCACCCTCGATTATAACCTTTTGATCCCCTAGGTGGGAGCAAGAAATGAAAAATAAAAGTGGAATTAGAAAAATAATAAACATAGTTTGGTCACTCTGTCTTTTTATATATTTTGTTAAGGTAAATGATATCGATTTAAATTACTAGCAGAAATTTGGTATACATTAGTTTCTTTTAATTGTTTGTTCAGTGAATGATCTTGCAATATTCAAGAAACTTGGATAGCCATAAACTTCATCAAAATTTTGTTCTTTATAGTCAAGGTCTGTCATATCTATTTGTTTTACTGTGTCATGTTCTTTCAAACACCCTTAAATTAGAAAGTAATGTTTTTTATTTCCTTATTTTCAAAAATACCACTTTAAAAATTCAAATTCGATTATTTTATTGGGCATAAGAATTTCAAAAGGTTACTTAAATAAAAAAGACCTGTTTATAATTAAACAAGTCTTGTTATTCAATTTCATACTTTTAGAGAATAGAATCAATATCTTAGTTCAAGTTTAATCATAAAAGAACCTCGAGTTCTTTAATATTAAATATTATTATTCACAATGAGCAAACTCTTCAATATGCTTTATTCCTAAATCACTGTATGAAAAATTCATACTTAAAGTTATAATTGCATCTGGATTTAAGATGGAATAACCTTGCTTAGAACAGTGGTGTACATAAATTGAACCTCGAATTGAATCTAATTGACAGTGTAAGAAAGCAGCATCACCTAATAGCTTAAACC
>CAYFHZ010000226.1:0-5730 GCA_964342535.1 uncultured Bacteriovoracaceae bacterium
TTTAAAATGAGAAAATTATTACTGGGATTAGTACTTTTGACCTCAATGTCATCTTTTGCAAATGAGAAAGATTTCGATATAAATCAAAAGCCCGTAGATAGAATGGAGTTTTTTTCTGTTTCAAGAAGTGAACTAGATGCACACACATTGTGTGAAAGAATCCGCGAGCATGTAAATGGCTTTAATGTCGTAGGACTCACAGTGTCTACAACTTTATCAAACGATCATTTGCCAGATCCATTAAGCCCAAGACATTTAGATCCAGCCACGAGATGCAGTTCAGTAGTAAGTTACAGTGGGAATGAATATAGTTTATTAGAACTTAATGTTAAGATTAAGCTCTCTGAAGAGGTTAGTGAAGATTATGAAAGTGCTCAAGATGAATGTTATCGAAAGAAAGATGAGATGCTGGATGAATATAGCTATGCCCTCATATCAGACACAGATATTTATCGCGGTGGTTTTTTAAGTTTAGGTAAATACGAGTGTAAGGTTAGAGCATCCGTTTTGGACTAACTGCCAGTCTAATTACGAAGTAAAGAGTTAGTTGAATTTGGAGTACTAAGAAATTAGAAAAATCCAAATTAAATCGATGACTGTATTGTAAATCTCTAATTAAATAATCAGTCTCTGTACAAAAAGACAGAGACTAAATACAAAAATGAAATTTGATCGGAAGGGTGAGCTTTCTCGATCAAATTTTAAAAAGATTAAGGATTGATTAACAGTTAATAAACTAGAAAATTAATTATTTGATTGAACGGAGAATATTATGAAGAAACTATTTATTGGATTAACTTTAGTGTCATCTTTTTCATCCTTTGCAGGTGAATGTCTTATTAAAGGAGTTGCCCCCAATTGGACTCCTAAAACGAAGAATTTCTCTGATGTAATTATAGGTTTAAACTACCATTTAAATGAGGTACCTGCGGATCTTGGATATAGAGAGGTGGATTCTTATAATTTATGTATATCTCATGCAAAATCACTTGTTGGTAGAATGTATGATTTTGAGGTAGCAGTAGGTGATAATGAAGAAATGGAAATTCGTCTTGTAAAATTTAGTTATCGGGATGAAAATACTTATATTCGGGGTTCCGTTGAACTTTAAAAACTAGGTTTTAGTTAGAAACATGCACTACAACCCTCAAATATGATTAATAATCATTAGCTTTTATAAAAAAGTGGAGATTAAAATGAAAAAATTAGTTTATTTAATAGGATTAAGTATTTTTACAATATCTGGCTTTGCTAAAGAAATTGTAACAGCAGAAGTTTTGTTTCTACAACCTGGTGAAGAAATCTATTATAGTACATATATCAATGGAAAAATTATTGCTGAAGGGTATTTTTGTGAATACATACAAAAAGACAATGAAACTAAAGAGAGTTCTTATTCATTTTTAGAGAGATTAGAAAATGGAAAAGGTGCTACTTATCAAGGGCAATTAGTATTTTGTGGATCAACACAACATTGAAATGTTCAATTTCTAGTCACCACTTTCACATTTTTAATCTGCCGTTCAAATAACTCATAATTTTAGTGACATTATTAATATTCAATTTTTCATGTCAGGCATTTGCTCGACCTAACTTAAACAGAAAATCTTTTAAATGATTTTAGTAATTATACAGAAAAAAATTATAAGCTTTCAAGACTAACATCTAGGATCGTTCTAGTGGCCGGAGGCGCTGCTACTACTGCTTTTCCATTACTATTTCCTGTCTTAATGGGAGTGATCGATACATCTGCGGATAGGTTAAATTTCATGCTAGCTCTTACAGAATTTTCTAGATGGTTAGCAAATCCATCTAGTTGTAATCTTAAAAAACTTAGAATTAATGAACATAATTTTTTATTAATTGCTGGTACATTTTTTCATTTTGAATACTTTAACGATCTAGCTAATAAATTTGATACAAAATATCTCATTAACCATAGCATGATTGACCAATCTCAATCTACTTATGACAAAATCATAGGAAATTCTTCTACTATTTTTCAAGATAGATTACTGGATAGGCTTGAGACAAGTGGCATATATTATTAGAAATTAAATGCTCCGCCCATTTTTAATCCTGTGTTGGCATAACTTACTTCAGAGTTATCACCACTAAATTTTGCTGAGTTATTAGATACTTCAAATGACGCAAGAATCTTTAATGATGGACTCCATTGATAAGAAGCACCTATTTCAAAAAGCATAGAGGAAATTGATTTATTTGATCCAAAGATATTATCGGTATCTTCAAAGTCTCCAAATGGTATTATTTCGCCTCGGCCAAATACACGTATTCCTTTTTGTACCGGAATATTTCCACTTACTCCAAGCATAATTCCATTAAACTCATTGGCACCAAATGCATCCACTGCAGACTGATCTAATTTATAACTATAATTTACATAACCACTATAAAAATTAATTTGCGGTCCATAAAAATATCCCATTGGTAAATACTTATAACCAAATCCAAGTTTTAAAGTTGTCATATCTTGGCCAATAGAATTAGATTCAGGACTGCCTGATCTTTTATCTAGCTCACCAAATTTTTTACTGAATTCAAGTAGAGCAAAATAATTTCTTGTAACCCAAATTTCTGATTGAGCATGAATCCCATACAGGTAGCCATTCATTTTATTATTACCATTAGCGGAATCTGTAGTTGCTGTATGACCGCTTAGTAAAAATCCAAATTGTAATTCTCCAAGTTGTCCAAAACTTGCTTCATTAAACTTAGAATAATCATTATCCTTTGGTGCTCGTTCTGGATTATAATCTCCAAGAATAACCCAATCTCCTACTCTAACTTGTGTTTCAGCTGTAAATAATTTAACAGAGCCAATCGCTTGCCCTCTCGATAGATTAATTATTTTTCCTTGAGCCACAGGAAGGGCTTCAAATTCTACGACTTTTTTCAATAATGGGTGTTTCTTTTTTCTTATAAATTTTCTAACTTTGAAGTCTTGTGTAATGGCCACTCTTTTATTTCTTGGAATTGAAACGGTAACTTGATCACCAAGTATTCCAAGAATTTTTCCATCATATGGAATATTCGTTTCATAGATATCTAGCCAATTTTCTACAGCTGACTTTACTGGATAAAGTTCAATTTTATCTACAACCATTTTCTCACTAAAATATATGTCAGAACCATTTTCTCCAAATATTTCTAGTGTAACTTCAATCTTATCTACTTCATATTTAAGCTTAACCTTTATAATGGTTCCTACTTTTAATCGGTCTGCTACTGTTTTTATAACATTTGGGTCATCAAGATATGCATCTAATTGATCTCTATAGCGACTAAATATAGAAATAACTTCAGAGCTAGATTTATACTCACACCATCTTTTTTCTTTTAGATATTTTTCTATCTCTTCATAAACTTTAAATCCAAATGAACTGCCTGCATTATCAGTGATGGGCAAAAGCATACAATCTCGCATGCTGTAAGTATCAGCATGACATACGGTCGAAAAAATAAGTAAAATGATAGCTAGATATTTCATAAATCAGCAGGTAATTCCGGTAGTTGTCTTTTAAACTGTGGCTGCATTTTTCCTTTTTCATATAACTCAAGTAGCATTTTGGCTTCAGCAAGTTCTTCTTTTAATTCCTGATTTTCTTTTCTCAGACGTTCAACTTCAAATTTTGACTCTATAACTTCTTTTTGATCTTGAGTGTGTAATGGAATGTAATTTTTAGTCCAAATAAAGTACTTTCCATTTTCTTCTCTAAACTTTACTCGATTTGCTTTAATATATCTTCTAACTGTGGAAATAGATTTTCCTTTATATGAAGCATATTCTAAAACACTTAGCCATTTTCCTTCCATAAACATCCTTGCTTATCTTGAGTATTCATATAAATTTTAATGAATATCACTTAAATGTGCAAAAAATAAGTTTAAAAGTTCTCTTTAATTAAGCTCTCCAGTATAATACTAGCTATGACAACACATGATTTATCAGAGTTTAAAAATAAAAAAATTGCACTTGTCCTTTCAGGAGGAGTTGTTAAAGCCGCCGCTTGGCATATTGGTGTTACACTTGCCCTTGAAGAACTAGGTTTTACCCTACTTAGTAACAAAAACTCCCAAGATTTAAATAATTACTCACGCAGCCTTGAAGTTGGAACCTATGTTGGCTCTAGTGCTGGTGCAATGGTAAGTATTTTCCTTGCATGTGGGTATACTCCACAGGAGATTATTAACGGAGCTTTTGGACTCACCAAAAGTAGTTTAAAAAAATTGACTTATTTAGACATGTTTTATCTTCATAAAAATAAGTCAAAGCCTTTATATGGTGATGCCTACCAGCCATTTGAAGAACTACCTGCATTTGTTAGAAAAATGATTAATCCTTTTGTAAGATTTCCTGGTTTTTTTTCAACCGAAGGCGTTAGAAAGTATCTACTAGATGGTGTTTTAAAAGTTGATACATTTGAAGAATTTGTTCCTGATTTGTTTGTTGTCGGTTCTCAATTAGATAATTCCCAGAAAACCATTTTTGGAAGATATAATTATCCAAACCCAACACATGATACAACCGCATTCTACCAAACTGGTGTAAAAGTTTCAGATGCGGCTGCCGCCAGTATGTCAGTGCCTCCATTCTATGCTCCTTACCCCATCACACATCCTGTTACCAAGGAAGTAAATCACTATATCGATGGTGAGATTCGAGATACTTTGTCTACTCATGTAGCCGAAGATAATGGTTGTGAAATTATAATTAGTTCATGGACACATACTCCACTTCATTATCACGATGAAATTGGATCTTTAGTTAACTACGGCTTACCTAGCATTGCTATTCAAAGTATTTATCTTTTAATACAAAAGAAAATTATTAGTGCCCGTGCTAAGAGAGCAACAGCTATTGATATATTAAATACTGTCTCTGATTACATGAAACAAGAAAAATTCAGTAATGCGCACAGAAGGGATTTATTATCCATCTTAGAGCGTAAACTCAATATTAATCCCAATGTACGTCTCATAGATATATACCCTGATCACTATGATTATAAATTATTTTTCGCAAATTCATTTTCCCTAAGCCCCAAAGCAGCATCTCATGCTGTGAAGGCCGGTTACAAAAGAGCTATGCAAATTTTAAGTCAGCCCGAGTTTTTATGAAATTTTTGTTATTACTCATACCTTCTGTAGTTTTCGCTTGGAGCCCACCAGAGAGCTTTGACTCTTCTTATATTGAAATAGAAGAAGCAATTCTTTCTGCGACCATAAAGGGGCATTATAAGAGAGCAAGAAGTGACCTTGATCCAAAACTCATCAACTCTATTTTAAAAGATGAACAAAATTTGGTAGGTGATAATTTTGATATCCCCAAATATTTCGATTCATCAGTACGTTTCTGGTTTAGTATCTATACACAGTATTCTTCAGATCAAGTTGTTATTCACGACCTTGAAGATCTATCTATCGTTTATAATGTGATTGACTTTGAAGAGCTACAATCAGATTTGTCTATTCACCGCTTTGCTAAGGAAAAGCTTAAAAGCCAGTTAACTAAGGAGTATATTACTCGCTTAAAAAAGGCTCTCATAAGTATCAGTAAAAAGAACCTAACATCACTAAGCCAAGAAGAAGATGTTATCTATCAATCACTTCTGAAAAGTAATAGTAGGATCCCCAAAAAGAAAAAAATTAGGATTAAGTTTTTTAAAAATCTAGCTGCTAATATTAGAGCGCAATCTGGCCAAAGAA
>CAYFHZ010000227.1:0-5681 GCA_964342535.1 uncultured Bacteriovoracaceae bacterium
ATACTTATAGATATGAATATTGATGGGCCATTGTCAGGATTGAAAATCTTAAAAATAGCTCAAGGAAAAGAAATCCATTCTATAATTCTAAGCTCCCAAAATGAAGAAGAAACAATTGAAAAGGCATATGAAGGTGGATGTCAACACTATCTCTCTAAAATGCATTATAAGGAACACCTTGAGCCTTATGTTTACAAATACGTTGTTTCAAAGTCTCAGAGTTCACTGGACAAGTTTTTTAAAGATAAATTTATAAGTGAAAATGCACAGCTTAAAGACCAGATTAAAGATATTTGTGATATAAACTTAAAAAATAAAACAATATTCATATCTGGAGAAACAGGAGTTGGTAAGACACTCATAGCAGAATTATTACATTATCAAACCTATGACAGCTCTAAACCATTTATACATCTAAATTGCTCTGAACTTTCAGATAACTTAGTGGAATCAGAGCTTTTTGGGCATAAAAAAGGAGCTTTTACTGATGCTTCGTCTGATAAAAAAGGAAAGTTAGAGCTAGCAAATGGTGGAACTTTATTTTTAGATGAAATTGCAACAATGCCTATCTCAACTCAGCAAAAACTTTTAAAGGCCATAGAGAAAAAATCTTTTTATCCACTAGGCAGTGAAAAAGAAATACAATCTAATTTCACCTTAATTACAGCAACTTGTGAAGATCTCATTGATAAAATAAATAAAGAAGAATTTAGAAAAGATTTCTATTATAGAATAAATGGATTAACACTCAATATCCCTCCACTAAGAGAGAGGAAGGAAGATATTCTTCCACTCGTAAAATACTTTCTTAAAGAATCACCAAGAAGAATTATCTTAAAAGCAGATGCTTTAAATCTTTTAAAATCATATACATGGCCAGGTAATACGCGACAATTAAAGAAACAAATTGATCTATTGGCCAGTATTAATAAAGGTATAATCACGGCAAAAGATATTATTCTTGAAGACGAATTCACGACCACAGGAGTATTAACACCTGAACAAATTCAACTTATTAATAATATTGGATTAAAGTCATATATCGCCCAGATTGAAATACAGAGTGTCCAATCTTGTTTAGAAAAGAATGATGGCAAAATTGCAAAAACAATTAAGGAATTAAAAATTTCCTCGTCAGCCTTTTATCGAATTTTTGAACAAGTTCAAATGAATAATTAAAACTTGGCACAGTACTTGCTTATGTCCTTGTAAAAAAACAAGGAGAACACAATGAGTAAATTACAAAATGCGATTTTAGCAAAATACAAAAAAGCCTATCCTGAGCACACACTTAGTGACATTGCAAAAAACACAAATATTCAAATCACAAGAGTATTTAGAATTTTTAATGGCTACGATATGAAAGTGTCAGAACTTGAAGCTTTTGAAAACGCTCTTATGAACGGTAGCCGAAAAGAATTTATATCAATGGCAGATGATTGTTTTCAAAACTTATCAGATTCTAAAATAGAATATCTTCGCGCGATGTTTAAGTCTTCTCTTAAACTTGCACAGGCGCAAACACAAGTTAATTATTCAAACTTAATTCAGGCATAAGGTATAAAAATGAATATATTTATCGGCGTAATTGAAAGAGCAGTATTAGAGACAATTCAAGATGGAGCTCGTACTTTAAGTGAGATAGCTGAAAGTTCTAGTATTCCAACTCCACTTGTAAGCCAGGTGATTAATGATCTTATGGCCACAGAATTTATAATATATGAAGAACAAAAATTTAGAGTAAACCCTAGAATCTCTTCTGAATGTAAGGATGCTCTTCAAAATAATACCAATATGACCTTAGAGATGAATGAACTTGTTTCTACTTTAGTCGAAAACAGAGAAGCAGGAACCTTAAAAATGAGAAAGGTTTATATGACAACACAAGAAGAGAAAATTTTTGACGGGCTTATTTACAATTTAGAATCATTTCTAAAGAGTCTCAGTTCAAAGTCAAAAAATTTGAAGAAAAAATCAATCGTTATTCTAGGGGAAACTAAATATGAAAATCTTATTAAGCATACTCTTACTGCCTAGTATTTTTATTGGTTGTGGTGAAAAAAAACTTCAAGATTCACAAACAGCTTCTGCAACAATGGGTATAAACACACTTCCTAGTGATGATAGTGATGGTGACCTTATTCCAAATTCAGAAGACACACATCCTTTCATTGCAACATTACCAAAATATGAAGAATTGGTAGAAATATATGATCATGAAAGAGTTCATAAACAAAAGGAAGTGTTTTTAAAAGATAATTTCAAGATAGATGTTAAGCGTTCAGGTATTTACACTGTCTTAGAAAGTGAAAATAATTACTTAGGTTACTTAAAACCAAATGGTTCATCTATCAAGATAAAGGCAATAAAAAATGTTTCGACTTTTGATTTAGAGCTTAGTTCTAAATATGAAAACTTAGCTGCATACAATGACTTAGATCATTTTGACATTCCTGATTTTTCAGAAATTATTATGGATAACATGCCTATTTACTATAAATTAAGTGATTATCATTTTTCATATCAAGGAAAAGACATTTCAAAAACAGAATTAGAAAAAAGTATTTTAAATAAATCTTACAAAATCACAATTATTGAAGACAATATAGAACACTTCTATATTTCTAGTCTTTTAAATTTAGAAGATGGCCTTGCAAAGATTGATAGAAGGGATCTTATCTCAAAAGTTAAAGAAACAAGAGAGTTACTAGAAAAAACTCATATTAATCTTATTACAAATCATAAGGAACTTTATTTTGTTAGAAATAAAGAGCTTTTTAACGCTAATGAAAAGATAAAAGCAGGCTCACATATTACTTTTATAAAAACATCAAAAAAAGATCTTGGTATAGAATGGAGTCATGAAGCCTCATATCTATTGTATCAAGGAAACAATGCAGTATCCATGTCTTTAGATAATCTTCAAGATATAAAGTCATTTAAAATGAAAGCTCATATTGAGACTTATGATGTAAACCTTTTTGAAACACCTGCTTATGTCACTCATGAGCCAATTAACCTTGGATCAAGAAGTTCTGGTTTATCAACTCAAGGTGGGGTCATTCAAGAAAGACAGGTCGTTACTAAAAAAATTGAAATCAATGAAACTGAATTTGATGAATACTTTAATTTTTATTTAAATGATAAACAGGTTAATTTTAGCGATGTAAAACATTTTTCTTCTAACTATTCTTATAAAACAGATTTAAGAATTGAAAATAAATATGACCTTAAAGATTTATACTTTACTGTAGGAAAGTGTTTTTTTTCTTATGATAGATGTATAACAAATATTGAAGAAACGATGTTTAATGGTCCATTTTTACAAAAAGATTATAATTCTCCTCACAAACAAGCTATTGAGCTGAGTGAGCGAGTTGAAACACCTCAAGAGTCTATAGTTCTAAAAGTCAATCTTGATACTCTTACTACATTGTGGAAGTTGCAATAGTATCCCCCAATTTTACATAAGTCTCTCGTCCAAGTGCTGTATTTTTTAAAAGATCATCACTTGGGCGCCATTTGCCTTTTTCCCCTAAAATAATTACGGTACTTCCTCCAAATAAAAAATATCCTTTCTCTTCTCCCCGATTAAAAGGAGTGGTCTCGTCATGGGTTTGAACAATTTTTCCAACGCATGTTGCACCGACTTCGATATAAGCTATTTTTCCAAAGTTATCTGTTTCCAAAATAGAAACTCTTCTTTCATTTTTTATAAGAATGTTATTTCTTAGTTTTAATGCTAAAGGATTTACAGAATGAAAATCACCAGCAATAAGATTATGTTCAAGAGTTACCCCATTATCCAAATAATGATAACGGTGATAATCAACAGGACATAATCTCGCAATCATAAAAGGGCCATCCTCAAAACACTCACTATACTTAGTGTTACCTAGAAGATCTTTTGCTTTAATATACTTCCCCTTAACAGGGTATTTTACATCATTATCAACTTTTTCAACGGCATAATATCTTGCCTCTGCACAAGCACCCATAAGTTTTTTTTCTAAAGGAAAAGTCCTTTCTCCTTCATTAAATTTTCTGATAAAAAATTCATTAAAATTTTTATAAGAATTTTCTTTTCTTTCAGCGGGAACAGAACCTGCTTGATATTCATCCATTTTAATTTGAAATTTATTTACAAAAGGAGGAACTTTATCACGAGAAGAATCTCTATCTTGCATTTTCCCATAGAGTTGACTCACCAGACGGCTTGAAATAATCGGCCCCATCATTTTTCCAAGAAATGAATCGTATGCAAATTTTACAGCTTTATCTCCATAGACTTTTTCAACTTCATCTGTATCTGAATATCTATTAAAGATAATAATCTCACCTGTTTGACTCATATATTCCTCATTACATTACAAAATTTTGACAATCTTTTGACGTTTCCCATCTGGAAATTAACATTTATTTTTATTAATATAACTAGAGATCATGAACATGGCAAAAAGGATCTTTTCATGAAAGTGCTATTTATTTCTATTTTATGTTTTTTTATCATTTCTCCTAAACTTTTCGCTACTGACCTTCTAGATGCAGAGCAAAGAGTCATCAAGATTTATAAAGAAACTGTTCCATCAGTTGTAAACGTTGCTAATATTAAATATGCTGATAGTTTTTTCTACGGAAAAGTTGAAGTTCCTCAAGGAATGGGTACAGGGTTTGTATGGGATGATAAAGGCCATATTGTAACAAATTATCATGTGGTGCAGGGAGGAAATAGCTTTCTCGTTACTTTCCATAATGATAAAAAACAATACAAAGCAGAAGTTGTTGGACTTGCGCCAAAGCAAGATATTGCCGTTTTAAAACTCTCAGAAGTTCCAGAAAAACTTATCCCAATAAAGAAAGGTTCTAGTTCAATATTACAAGTTGGCCAAATGGCATTGGCCCTAGGAAATCCCTATGGTTTTGATCATTCCCTTTCAAAAGGAATTATATCAGCTTTAGGTAGAAAAATTGACGGAATTGGTGGAGTCAAAATTCATGATATGATTCAAACTGATACGGCCATCAACCAAGGGAATTCTGGAGGACCTCTACTTAATTCTAGTGGTGAACTCATTGGTATGAACACCATGATTGTTTCCAGGTCTGGTTCAAATGCAGGTCTTGGCTTTGCTGTTCCTGCGGATACTGTCTCTCGTGTTGTTCCGCAACTTATAGAACATGGCAAAGTCATTAGACCTGGTATGGGCGTTGGAGTCCTAGATAGTGAAATTAGAGATCGCTATGTTGGCCAAAAAGGGGTAGCACTTTCTTTTGTAGAGCCTGATGGTTCAGCTGGAAGTGCAGGGCTTAAAGGAATGATGCGTGACCGCTATGGTAGAATTTATATTGGAGATGTTATTCTAAAAATAAATGGTATTGAAGTGAACTCAAGAGATGATCTTTATCATGAATTAGGTAAGTATAAAATTGATGATACTGTAGATGTTGTCATTCTAAGAGAAAATACCAAGAAGAATATTAAAATTAAATTAAAAGCTCTATAGAGTATGCATTGCGACACTGCTTTTTTACTGGACTTTAAATCTCGCTAAAGTTTAAATAACCCATTAAAACTTTAACAAGGTACACCACATGGCAGCAAAATTTGATTTAGCAACAAAAGAGTATCTTCAATCTCTAACGAAAGCTCCGATAACTGACTTCGATTCAGTAGAAAACTT
>CAYFHZ010000228.1:0-5667 GCA_964342535.1 uncultured Bacteriovoracaceae bacterium
AAGTTACTTCAGACTCACATATTAAGTCAGAGCTTATAGATCTTGAAGAATCAGATTTAGATATAAAAGCAGATCTTATAGTGAGCTCAATGGCCTTTCATCACTTAAACAGACCTAGTGAAGTATTAAGTAAGTTAAAAAAAATGCTTAATACTGGTGGAGCTATTATTATTGTCGATCTTGAAGAAGAAGATGGAAGTTTTCATCCTGATAATGAAGGAATGGGAGTCAAACATTTTGGATTTACCAAAGAAGAGTTACAAGCATGGGCAAGTCACAATAATTTGAATCTTGATCTTACTCGGGTGAACGAAGTCGAAAAAAATGGAAAACATTTTTATCAATTTATGGCAAAGTTTAGTCTCTTGTAATTAAAGAGACTAAACTTTTATATTTATTTAAAAAAATTGAATAAATAATGAATGGCATTCATTCTGATTAAATCATTCTCCATATATATTTCATGAAGTGCATTTGGGTATTTTATGATTTCACATTGCCTTATTTTCATAACAGAGTTGAGTCTATTACAAAGTAGATCTTGGGCATTATTGTTAACGACTGTATCTGCTTGAGCTTGAAAAATCTTTAATTCAATCCCTCTAAGTTTTTTAAGTCTGTAACCTGTTCTCATTAAACGATTTGCTTTAATTGATTCTTGAACCCATTTTAAAGTTGCTCCTCCAAGTTGTAATTCAGGATACTCCCGCCAGCGTTCAATTTTTTCATAAAAACGATTTTGATCACTTGTAAGATCATTATTTTCAAAAATAACGTTTTCTTCGCTATAAGGCTTTTTCCCCGGCGCATAATCATTACATTTGTTTTTAGAAAGACACATGAGTTTGGTCAGAAGGAGTGTACTTAGCTCACTTCGCTCAAGTTTTATACCTAACATAGGACTTGATAAGATAACTTTTTTAAATGGATGTTGATAATTTTGTAAATAATCCATAGATATCGCTCCTCCCATAGAATGAGCAAGAAGATATAATTTCTTTTTATCAGTATTTTCATTTTTTAAGATAAGTTCCACAAATGTGTTAAAGTCTTTGCTATAATGATGAAAATTATTAACATGACCTTTATGTGGATCAGCTAGCATTCGACCAGAAAACCCTTGTCCCCGGTGATTTATAACATATATAGGGGAATAACCTTCTGCTATAAAGATGTTAGCCAATTCTTGGTATTTGATTGAGGATTCAGTTCTACCAGGAGAAATGACCATTGAACCTTTACTACCTTTATGAGATCCAAATATTTGGTATACAATTTTAATATTACTAACGCCTGAAAACTCTTCAAAATGAGCAGCATGACTATTAAGACTTACAAGGATAAATATCCCCAAGAGTAATTTTTTCATTTTGTTCTCCTTTTTTTTTAAAGAAGAACTATCTAATTCTGGAGATGAATAAAAGGTTAAAATAAATTAGATAAACTTTTTCTATGTTGCATCACTCTTGCTACAATTTTATTTACGGAGTTATAAAATTTGCTTTTCCTGTAGCTTTTTCATCTTTATTAATAAAAATCTTATATTCAATCTCACATGTTTTTGATGCCATATAGTTAACTCCACAATATTTTGTAAGAGATGAATTAACCGCTTTTAAAGCTTTTTCTTCAGCAATGTCACCTTGTAAATGAAACTCAATAAGTGCATGTTTAAAGTGTATAGGATGCTCAGTGTTTTTTACTGCATCAATTGTGACATTCATATCCTCAAGGGGTTGTCTCATTTTTTTTAGAATAGCGATAACATCCATAGCGGTACAGCCCATCATTGCATTTAATAATAATTCCTTGGGACTTGGACCTACTGCTTTTTGACCTTCAATCATTGCATGATCCATAGGGGTTTTAATTCCATTATTGTCACACTCAAATTTCATTCCTTCTTTTTGCCATTTTATCGCAGCATGCATAGAGACCTCTTTGTTAAGTTACACCTATAGTCTGCCTTGATAGTGTGGTTAAGTAAATGATCTAAAACAGTTTTTAATGATATGAAGGAGGGGGGAAATCCTCCTTCATAATGAAAGAATAAGGGAAATATTCTAATATGCGAGAGAAAGAATAAGGGAAGTATTCTTTTATAGTCCAAAAATTTGAAGCATTAACTTTTCAGCATGTTCAGGGGAAATTGAATTTTTGTAAGCTGCTTTTTGGATAAGTTTATCCATCTCTGATGAGCTTGCACCTTCAGTAAAATCTTTATATGTATTTTTCGCTTCAGTTAGTGAAAAACCGAGTAACTCTTTGGTAAATGAGTTAACTTCTTTATCGGTCATTGCTTTTTTTGAGGCAACGGCCCAGTATTTGTTAAGTTTTGCAATTTCGAGACTTCTTTCCTGAGAAAGACTGAATTTTAATGAAATATTTGATGCAGTTTGCGCCAATTCATATTGCTCTTTCATGGCCTTCATTTTTCCTAAGTCTTTTGAAGTTGCGGCAGTCTTTTCAAATAAAGCTCCTGTAACGCGATCTTCATATAATCCATCACCAATATATTCCAGGCTATGATAATTTTTAGATTTAGAGTTAGATCTTTTTAAGTAGCTCCATGCATTCTCCTGAGGGTCATAGCTATCAATCTTAACTGCAAGGTATTCGCTACTACAGCCAGTTCCAATACAGCTAAAAACCACGTATCCCTGTCTTTCTGTTTTAACTTTTTCAATTGATAATTCAAAAGCGCTAACAGTATTATTTAAGTCTATAACAAATATCTCAGCTCGTTCTTGTAATGTGTAGCTTTTCTTACCGTTACACCCAAAAAGTGTTAAGCCCATTAGTAGTGATAATATTGCTTTTGTTTTCATCATTTTCTCCTTTTTTTTATTGTTGTAAATTGAATTGAAAGACATTTAACATGCATTAAAAAAATAAAAATGAACTAAGAATTTTCTTCATACTAAGAATTGATAAAGTGTAGACAGCAGGCTACATATACTGCATTTTTAAATGGTTAGATACAATTGAGATATATTGACATCCAAATATTCAGCACCATATTTGTTTTAAGTTAATAAAACTATCTGGAGGAAACCGTGAGTAAATTTTTAACAATATGCCATCATTGCCAAGCAATGAATAATGTAGATTCAGGAAAAGTCCTTCAAAAATCAGCATTTTGTGGCAAATGTGGTGGAGAGTTAAAATTTAAAGGGCGAGTCAGTGAAGTTAATACAAATGAACTTCAGAGAATAATTAAAAAATCCGAGAAACCTGTGATTGTGGATTTTTGGGCAAGTTGGTGTGGTCCTTGTATGGCATATGGCCCTATATATGAAGAAGCTTCTAAGAAGAACTTAAATGCTGTCTTTTTAAAGATAAATACAGAAGAAAATCCTCAGCTTAGTCAACAACTAGGAGTTAGAAGTATTCCTACAACAATTGTTTTTAAAAATGGATCTGAAGTGAAAAGAGAAGCTGGCATGTTAAATGAATCGATACTTGCAAACCTTGCATCCATTTAGTTTGTATTTATTTGAGAATTAAATTTTTCAGTTCTTGTCCATCTTTATAGTGTAGATATATTTTTTTATGTTTTCTGGAGTTTTTCTATATCTGATCATTCAGAAAGAATTGAGCATACCACAGTCCAATTAAATTGAGTCCAGTACTCAAATGAATAACTTTATTAGACTCTAGTAATGCGATTGTAGGAGTGGCGTGTATATTAAGAGTTTTAGTTATATTTTCATTACTAATAAAGTTAAAGGGGTAGGGCGATTTCTCTAAAAATTTTCTAATTGTCTGATGGTTTTCGTAGGTATTTATGGCAAATACTTGCTCCTTCGCAAAATCACCATTTTCAATTGCATTTTTTATTCTCCACATTTCAACTTTGCATGGAGCACAAGTTGTTGACCAGAAGATAATGAGTGATCTCTTCTGAGATGGAAAAACGATATTTTTTGAATCCATAGTATTATGGGAGGTAATAGGTATAAAAGTTGACTCTTTCTTTAGATTATTAAGCCATATTGGAGACTGAGAAATAATAACAATACCCAATATGGCGAAAGTAATTAATGTATTTAAATTTAAAAATCTTTTTTTAAGCATCTGCAAATATTTTATGCAAAGACTGAATTAATTTAAAGATTTTTTTGTCAGAAATTGCATAATATGTCATTCCACCCTCTTTTCGAGAAGTCACAATTCCCTCTCTTTGTAGGCGGGTTAAAAATTGAGACATCTGAGACTGAGAAATTTCACACTCCTCGGCCAGTGAGTTAACATTTTTTTCTTCTTGGGTGAGTAAGCATAAAAGTCTTAAACGCTGGGGGTGAGCAACGGCCTTTAAGGTCGTACTCACATCTTCACATTTAATTTTAGATATATTTACCATATTTTATCCTTATTTTTATTTAGAGTACCAAAGATCAACACCTTTTTCTTCAAGAGTCAGTTGCTTAAATCTCTGCTTACCAATCATCCAGTAATAAACAAGTGGTACAGCAAATCGAGATAGTAAGGTTGCAGCGACTTCTCCAAAAATTAGAGATATGGCCAGACCTTGAAAGATGGGATCAAATAGCATGATGCTACTTCCTGCAACAACTGCAGCTGCAGTTAAAAGCATTGGTCTAAATCTAAGAACTCCGGCAGTAATAACAGCATCTTTTAACCCATATCCATTTTGTATTTGATGTTCTATAAAATCAACAAGAATAATCGAGTTTCTTACAATAACACCTGCTCCGGCAATAAACCCAATCATGGATGTTGCGGTAAAGTAAGCTCCCATCATCCAGTGACCTGGTAAAATTCCAATTAATGATATTGGGATAGGAAGCATGATAACAAGTGGTACCATAAAGCTTCTAAACCATCCAACAACCATAATGTAAATGAGAATGAGAACTACAGCAAAGGCAGCTCCTAGGTCTCTAAATACTTCATAAGTTATAAACCATTCACCATCCCATTTGATAGTTGGTCCATCGAGGACACTTGGTACTTCAGCTGTAAAGGTTGGATAAGGTATTTCATCTGCAATAGTTAACATTCCGTATACAGGTGCTTCCTCAGCTCCAGCAAGTTCACTAAGAACATATTCAACTGGTCTTAAATTTTTACGGTGAAGGACACGGTTTTCTTTGATATAGCTTTCCTTTAATACATCGCTAGCATTAACTGTTCCAGCATTCATTGATTGGAAATATTGACCTTCAAACGGAGTTGCTCCTGATCTCGCTTCTTGATCCAATGATAAGTTAATACTTACAGCCTCTGGTATCTCTTTTGCTTCAACTGATCCAATACTTGATTCTTGAAAGATAATAGAACCCATTGACCATACTTGCATCGCACTTGTTCCTAGAGCTGCTCCTTTGTCATAGCTATAAGGAATGACAATAGTTGGCCTCATCCTACGTAGGGTTGTATCAATATCAACAAATGTATTATGTGATTTAAAAATACTCTCAACTTTTTTTACAGCATCCTTTTGCTCAGATCTGTTACGTCCATATACTTCGGCGACCATTGTCGCCATAACAGGAGGTCCCGGTGGTATTTCTAACACTTTTGAAATCGCATTATATTTTAAAGAAAATTTTGAAATAGTAGGTCTTAAGTCATTGATAATATCGTGACCTGACTTTTCCCTATCATGTTTGTCTTTTAGGACAATATGAAGGTCATTCATAT
>CAYFHZ010000229.1:0-5652 GCA_964342535.1 uncultured Bacteriovoracaceae bacterium
TATTGTAGATTATAGACCTTACTCAAGATTAGGTGCTACTGCCATTGCAAAGGATGGTCAACTACAGGCAGATGGATCTATGTCACCTGGTTTTTCAGGGGGCTTTAGTTCAATCGAATCACTTGATATAGATTATTTATCTCAATTTATTACAAAGCAGGCAATGACAATGCTGTATGCTGATCCTTGTCCCGCTGGAACAATGCCTGTCATCATTGCTAATGGGTTTGGTGGCGTCATTTTTCATGAAGCTTGTGGACACTCACTTGAAACTACTGCAGTTCAAAAGAAGGCTTCAGAGTTTTGGAATAAAAAAGGAGAATTGATTGCGAATCCATGTCTGAATGCTTTTGATGATGGGACGATTGATCATTTATGGGGAAGTTTAAAGTATGATGATGAAGGAATGCAAACTCAAAAGACACAGCTGATAAAAGATGGAAAACTTGAAAATTTTTTATGCGATAAAATGGGATCAATTAAGACTGAACACCCTAGAACTGGATCAGGAAGAAGGCAAAGTTATAGATATGCTCCAGCATCTCGTATGAGAAATACTTATATTGAACCAGGAAAATCTTCATTTGATGAGATGGTAGCGAGTATTGACAATGGTGTTTTTGCTAAAAGTCTTGGGGGAGGTTCAGTTAATACTGCCACTGGAGAATTTAACTTCGCCGTTAAAGAGGGATACCTGGTAAAAAATGGTAAAATTGAAAAAGCAGTTAAGGGAGCAACCTTAATTGGTAAAGGGGCCGATGTTATGAAAAATATAACAATGGTAGGAAAAGATCTCGAATATGCAGCTGGAATGTGCGGATCAGTAAGTGGAAGTATACCAGTAACTGTTGGACAACCTGCAATAAAGGTTGAAGGTATTTTAGTTGGAGGAAGTCTATGAGCAATTACTTGAATATATGTGAAGATATTATAAAGCTTTCAAAATCTAAAGGGATTACTGAATGTGATGTTATTCTTCAAAGTGGCGAGAGTTTAGATATAAGCGTTTTAGAGGGAGATGTTGATAAATACGAATCAGCTAGTTCCCACGTTGTAGGTATTCGAACGATTTATAATAATAGAGTTGGTATGGCCTACTCTGAAAGTTTTGAAAAAAAATCAATTGATACAATGATTGATATGGCAAAAGCAAACTCTGAAGCAGGAGAAGAGAATAAGCATGAAAAGATTAGTTTTTCTAATGCATCTTTTGAAGATCATGATCAAGTTCAAAAGGATACTTCGACATTAGATGAGAAAATTGAAAAAGCAATTACTTTAGAAAGAACAGTTTTCGAAAAAGATAAAAATGTAAAAAATAACCCTCATAATGGATTAAGTTTTAGCAAGGGAGAGTATTTATATATGAACTCTCACCAAGTAAGTGGAAGTGCGAGAAGACAATATTTTTCCTGTTATACTTCTGCCTTTTACGAGAAAGCTTCACAGAGTTCTTTAGCAATGGGATCATCTTTAGCTTACACTCTAGGTGGTCTTGATATTGATTACTGTGTCACAAAGTCAATCAGAAATGGATCTGAATGGTTAAGGGCCAAAACTCTTGAAACAGGTAGTTATGATGTCATTTTTGATACAGATATTTTATCACAACTCTTTTATACATTTAGTAATATATACTCAGGAAAGGAACTCATGAAAAATGTAAATCCTTTTAAAGATAAATTAGGGGAGATTGTTATTGGAGGAGATCTAACAATTACAGATGATCCGCAGTATAAAGAAAATTTCTTTTTATCTTATTTTGACGATGAAGGATGTAAGCAAAAGCCTTTAGTACTAGTCGAAAATGGGAAACTTCAATCTTTTATCCATAACTCAGTTACAGCTGATTTTAGTAATACCACCTCAACTGGACATGGAGTAAGGGGAGCTAAATCCCCACTGAGTGTAGGACTTAATAACCTTATTATTTCGGGTGGTAAATTAAATGATTTAGAAGTTCAAAAAGGTAAATACTTTGAGATACATAAATTACAAGGTTTAGGCTCAGGGGCAAATTCGATAACAGGTGAGTTTTCAGCTGCAGCTTCAGGTTATTTTTGTGAAGATGGTGAGGTTTTATTTCCAGTTAAAGGCGTGACGATTTCAGGAAATTTTCATAAGATGATGAGAGATATTGAATTTTGTGGTCAAAAAATCCATAGCTCTAACTCTCGACGTTTTTTTGCGCCACTTGTTAAATTCTTGCAAATGAAGATTGCAAGTTAAGGTATTTATGAAATCATGGAAATGGAAAATTTTCTTACCAATTTTTCTTATAGCTCTTCTCTTTGTGGGGAAATATATTCTTTGGAATTTTCCTGTCTCTACCGGTAAAAGAGTTGGAAACTTAACTAAACTATCTAAGAAGGGAAAAATTATTCCAACATGGGAAGGTACAATTGATGAAGGATCTGGAGATAAGTTAACATCAGAGTTTTCCGTCAGAGATGCAAGTATTGCAGAGGATATTTATAACTTTGAAGGACGTGAAGTTATCATATATTATGAACAGTATATTTTAGGGTGGCCGTGGGAAACAAAGTATAATGTGACTTCATGGAAACCAAAACAACCCGAACAAGTTGTTGCGCAAGCAATTCCTGGTAATGAACCTGAGGCATTAAATATTTTATCAAAAACATTATTTTGTTCTTTGTTAGGAACATTAATATCGAATAATGACCTTTATCAACAAGTTAAAGAACATGTAAAAGAAACAAATTTGTATCTTTATAATCAATTTGAAAAATGTAATGATTAAAAATTGCTAAGAGCTTCTTCCTCTTTTGCTTTATCGATTTCTTTGAGCTTATTATCATTGTCTATAATTACCCCAATACGATAGAGTAATGTTTTTTCTTGAATTCCATCTGTTGTAATTTCTTTCCAACCTTGAAGAAAGTCATTTTCAATTCTTTGTCTTTTATAAATTGTGACTTTAGCTACTTTTCGACCATAGCTAAAACCTTCTGAAACATTGATAAGAAGTTTAAACTCTGCAGCTTTAACTTTATCGCTACTACCGAATGAATCTGTAAAGTTAATTTGTAAAGTATTGTCCATCCATCTTGTTTTCATTTTTCCTGCTTCTTGGTTGGAAAAAGAAATATCAAATCTTTTCATAACTTGTAAGACTGCTTGCCAAGTTTGATTAAAATCTGCTTGATAAACTTGTGATGGTATCTCAAGCTCTTCCGTTATTTTTTTATATTGTTCATAAGAAGCACAACTTTGTAGAATAAGAAATAAACTAAGAATGATTTTCATTCTTTAATTTTAACAAGATTAGCTGAAAAAGAAAGAGGAGAGTAAAGAGGGCAAAGAAGGTAAAATAACCCCATTTTTGATAAAGAGTTATTTCTGAGCTCTTTTTAGGAAGCCTTAATGTAAAGTCAATATTTCCAGTTAGAAAGGGGCTGAGTCTTTCGATTTCACTACCATTTTTATCAACTACTGTAGATATACCAGTGTTTGTCGAGCGAACGATTGGAAGATTAAATTCGATAGCTCTCCACTTTGCTAAAAAGAGATGTTGTTCAGGCTCAACTGTTGGGCCATACCAAGAGTCATTGGTCAAATTGATGATAAAGTCAGGATGAGTAGCTGTCTTATTGAGGTACTCTCTGATATATTCAGGTTGAATAAGTTCATAACAAATGGAGCTGATAAAATGAATATTTCCTTTAACAGTGAAAGATGTAAAGTCAGAACCTTTTTCAAAGAAAGCAATTTCCTCTAAGTATTTACTTATATATTTATTAAGTGGCCCAAAAGGGAGAGTTTCTCCAAAGGGAATAAGAATTTGTTTATGATAAATTTTATTAATTTTAGCATTTGGATTAAGTAGTATCGCTGAATTGTAATCTGTTTTGTAAAGGCTTCCATCTTCATTGTCTTTAGTATGATCATATCCACCAAAAAGAGTGTAGGCAGAAGTTAATTCACTAATTTTTTGAAAAACAGGTGGAATTACAGTTTCAGTTAAGTTTTGCTGATTTGTAGTAATTGCATATGGATACGCTGTTTCTGGCCAAACAATAAGGTCAAGCGACTTGTTTTCCTGGTAAGGTTTAATACTAAGTTCGTAGTATCTTTGAATAACTTCCTGGACAGAAGCATAGCGGCCTTGCTCAGATGAAATCTTTAAAAAATTACTGATATTAGCTTGCACAAGTCTTAAGTTTATTTCTTTATGATCTTGAATAGATTGTTTTTTTAGAATTGGGTTTAAAATAATAAATAAGCAAATAGTAGTAAAATTTAACAGTTTAACTTTTTTATTTTGTTTGGGAAGTATTAGACTGAAAATCAAGAGGTATGAAAAGAAGCTATATGCTGGTAGACCAAAGACGGATGCAAGACTTAAGTGTTCTGAAAAAATAATCCAAGGTTGTCCTAGCATGACAGGAAATTGCTGTGGAACCCAATATTCAAATGTCGTAATGAAAAAGGAGCTAAGTAACGGGGAGAGTCCGAACAGTATAGGATATTGATTAAATGATATTTTTGTTGAAATGAATTTTCTTAAAATAAGAAAAATCCAAATATGTGGGTTAAAAATAAATGTATAAAGAGCATTGAGAAGTAAGGCAATAGGAAGAGGGAGGTTTCCAAACTCTTGAAAAGTACTTGCAATCCAGTAAAAACTAATAAGAGTAATAAAGAGGTTATATATAAAATAAAGTCCGATTTGTATTTTTAATTTCTCATAACGATAAAGAACTTTAAAAAGAATAATAAAAGATATAACAGGTGCCAGCGGTATATATATTCCTAAAATATTAGGAAAACCTAAAGTAAATAATATGGCAGCAACAAGTAGATTTATAACTAAAAGAGATTTTTGCATGTATCTATCTTATCAAAAAGCTACAAGATAGATATTATTTTCTTGCTACAGATCTTCCTCTCGTCGGATTTAATCTATCATTAACATGTTTTGCCAATTCAATAGCACGACCAGCATCTAATTTTCCTGAACCAAGGATTTTGCCTTTTAGTGATGGAATTTTCTTAGCAGAACTAAGAATAACATTTCTTATTTGTTGGTAGTTAAGTTGTGGGAAGTTTGACTTTATAAGGGCTACAACTCCAGTTACAAAAGCTGTAGCTTGGCTTGTTCCCGTCATAACCCCAGCTCCACTTCCTGGAATTGCTGATTTTATTTTTAGACCAGGAGCTGCGATATCAACTGATTTCTCTCCATAATTTGATGATGAAATGACTTGATTTTTTTGATCGTGTGCTCCAACTGTAATAATATTACTAAAACCATAACTTGCTGGAAAATAGTGATTTGACTTTAAGTCAATATTCGATTTTTCATTTCCAGCTGCTGCAATAACAAGAATACCTTTTTTCTCAGCTTCCAGTAAAATAGCTTTCTCTTCAGCAGAAGCTTCAGGACCGCCTCCTGAGTAATTAATAATATCTACATTTTGATCGACTGCATATTTAAGAGCCTTAATGGTCGAATTAAGATTTGCTTGGCCAGAAGCTTTTGGATTGTAATATTTAAGGGCCAGTATCTTTACATCAGGAAAAATACTTTTAATAATCCCAGAAACATGTGTTCCATGGCCATGAGTATCAGTAGGAGTATTAGCAACGACTTTAAGTGAAAAGTCTTTTCCAAAGTTTTGAGCAGTC
>CAYFHZ010000230.1:0-5650 GCA_964342535.1 uncultured Bacteriovoracaceae bacterium
GACACAAAGACTTTTCAGAAGACACTTACCGAACACTTACTGCTGTAGAATCTGTGCTTATGATGATTGATTCAGCTAAAGGGGTTGAGGAACAGACTCAAAAACTAATGGAAGTATGTCGCCTAAGAGACACTCCAATTGTCACTTTTATGAATAAGTATGATAGGGAATCTTTGGATCCATTTGAACTAATTGATAATGTAGAAAAAGAGCTATCTATTCAATGTGTACCTATGACATGGCCAATTGGAATGGGTGTCGATTTCAAAGGGGTTTATGACCTAAAAACTAAAAAAGTACGAGTTTTTGGAGATAAAAAAGATCCATTTAACCCAACGATAATAGATGCTAGTGATTTATCAAACCCTGCATTAGTAAACTATATAGGTTCGACTTTAAGAGATAAGCTTGAAGAAGACCTTATGATGATAGAAGAACTTATTCCTGAATTTAATATGGAAGAGTACCTTGCAGGTATTCAAACTCCAGTCTTTTTTGGATCGGCACTTTACAACTTTGGTGTTAAAGAAGTACTCGATATGATTACCACTAATGCCCCAGGACCTAGAGCTAGAAAAGCAAAATTAGAGCCTTTTGACCATTCTTCTGATGAAGTTATCATCGACCCTAAAGATGAAAGAAAATTCACTGGATTTATTTTTAAAATTCAGGCAAATATGGATAAGAAGCATCGTGATCGTATTGCATTTTTGAGAGTTTGTAGTGGTAAATTTGTAAGAAATCAAAAAATATATCATGTAAGAACAGGTAAAGAAGTTAAAATTGCAACCCCCCTCATATTTCAGGCCAGAGATCGAGAACTTGCGGAGGAAGCATTTCCAGGGGATATTATAGGACTACATGACACTGGTAAATTACAAATTGGAGATACTTTTACTGAAGGTATGAAAATCATGTATTCAGGTATCCCAGCTTTTGCTCCAGAGTTATTTAAAAAAGTAGCTCTTAAAGACCCACTTAAAGCAAAGCACTTAGATAAAGGTTTACGCCAACTATCAGAAGAGGGTGCAACTCAACTGTTTATAAGACCTGCAACAGGTGAAAAAATGCTTGGTGCTGTAGGTGCACTTCAGTTTGAAGTTGTTAAATTTCGTCTAGAAGATGAGTATAATGTAAATGCAGATTATGAAGGAACACCATTTATCGGAATCAGATGGCTTAAATTTCCAAATAAAAAAATTGAAGATAGTTTTAAATCACAATATTCTTCAAATATCCTCCTCGATGGAAAAGATAGGATCTGTTATGGTGTTAAATCTCCATGGGACCTAAAGCTTTGTGAAGAAAAAAATGAAACAGTTAAGTTTTTTAAAAACTCGGATTACATAGAAAGTCATCATTAAATATTAATAAGATAGACAATACCGACATAATATTCTGTCAGTATTAAAATCATTATTTTTCTATAAATTTAAATATTTATGGAGGAAAAATAATCCAAATTGCATAATTATATGAGTCATTTTGCATTTGACTTAAGAAACCTTTATACTTTTATTAATACAAACATTTTAGTTGCACGTTGGTGATCTCATGATTAATAAAGACGATTTAAGGATATCTACAAATGTAAATGAGCTTATCTCTATTGTTAAGCAAATAATGGCCAAGAAATCTGGTTTTACTTTATGGCAAAATAAGCAAGAAGATCGAATTATATTTCAGGCCAATGTAAAATCTTGCCTTCTTACTGCCACAAAATTGACGATCGATTTTATTGTTGAGGATAGCAGAATTATAAATACTTCTCACAAAATGTTTCTTCTGTCACCAGAACTCTCACTTCTTATGAAGGCCAAAGTGAGAATCCTTGGAAGGAACTCAATTAAATTACTTATTGATTCAAAATTCTATCTAAAAGAAAAAAGAAAACTTTTCAGATACGACTTAGGTTCAAAAAAAATGTTTATTGATCTTGATCGAAAAATTGAACTAAAAGACTCTTTTAAAAAAGAAACGGTACAAGTCAAAGACTTAAGTGACAAAGGTTGTGGTTTTTACATAACCTCAAATAGAGCGATCCTTTTTCAACCCAACTCAACTATCATTTTAAACTCACTTCAGGAAGTTTCTTTTGAAAGGCCTATTAAGGCAATTATCAGACATGTAACGCCTATTAGTACATCTCTAAATGATTTAAATAATAAGCTCATGTTGGTAGGAGCTGAATTTGAAGAAATATATCCTCAGATAGATACAATTATTCAAAAAGTAGAAGTAAAAAGTACTAACTAATTAACAGTCCAAGTACTTCCTGAGTTTAAAAGATCTTGAATAGAGCTCTTACCTTTTTTAACTTTTTGATCATCAATTTGTTTATGAAAATCTTCATTATAAGTAGCAAATTCTAATTGTCTTAATACACCTAAAGGTAATGGCCCATTTGATCCATTCAAATTTGCCAATAGCTCAGAGAAGCATTCATCAGATGAGTTATGCAACAATAGATCATTTTCATTTGTTGCTTCAACCGTTTTAAAACCAAATCCTTCTTGCACGAGGGCCTTGTCTTTATCTTTTCCATAAATTAGAGGTTGGCCATGTTCAACTCTAACAGTATTTTCATCTCGAACTGCTCTATTTGTAACAGCATCATGAACTTTATCATTAAAGATGACACAATTTTGCATAATTTCAATTACGCTTGTTCCTTTGTGTTCATGCGCTTTTTGCATAACTTCCATCATATGCTTAGGATCCGTATCAATCGTTCTTGCAAAAAAAGTTGCACCTGCTCCTAAAGCAAATTTAGCAGGTGAAAAAGATCGATCTAATGATCCGTAAGGAGTTGATTTAGTTTTTAGCCCCGTTTGAGAGGTAGGAGAATATTGTCCTTTTGTTAAACCATAAATTTCATTATTAAATAACAAAATATTTACATCAAGGTTTCTTCTTATAATATGAGCGAAATGATTCCCACCAATAGAAAGAGCATCCCCATCACCAGTTATAATCCAAACAGAAAGATCTGGGTTTTGTAATTTAACACCTGTTGCAACTGCAGGAGCACGACCGTGAATAGAGTGCATTCCAAAAGTATTAACATAATATGGAAATCTTGAAGAACAACCAATTCCTGATATAACAGCAACCTGATGAGGAGGAATACCAATTTTACTCATTGCTAATTGGGTCGCTGATAAAATAGCATAATCGCCACAACCTGGGCACCATTTAACCTCTTGATCACTAGTGAAATCTTTCTTTGATAGTTTCGGTAAATCAGTCATATTTATTTCCTAAAAAAATTCTTTTGTTATTTTCTGAGTGAGCTCTCTTACTTTAAAAGGTTTTCCTTGAACTTTAGAATACCCTTTAAGATTTAAAGAGAAATGAGAATTTAAATAATTTTTAAGCTGTCCCTTATTTAATTCACATACCATTATATTCTTGTACTTGTTTAAAATCTCTTCTGTATTTTTAGGAAGAGGATTAAGATAACGTAAATGTATATGCGCGAGTTTCTTTCCATCGCTATTTAGTTCTTTTACAGCTTGGTGAACTGAACCATAAGTTCCTCCCCAAGAAATAACTAAAGACTCTGCATCTTTATCTCCTTCTACTTCTTGCAAAGGTAAGGAATTAGCAACTCGAGCAACTTTTTCTTCACGTAGGTAAGTCATCTTCTCATGGTTTTCAGGATCATAAGAAACGTTACCAGTAAGGTCTTCTTTTTCGAGACCACCTAACCTATGCATTAACGTTTCTGTTCCAGGAATGGCCCATTCCCTTACAAGTGTCTCTGCATCTCTAGCGTAAGGATAAAAAGTTTCTCCCTCTTTTATTGGATTTGCATAACGAGGAGTAATAGCATCATACTCCTTATCTGTGTCAGGAATTCTCCACGGAGCACTTCCGTTTGCGATATATCCATCACTCAACAGAATAACAGGAGTCATATGCTCAACGGACAATTTAGATGCTTCATAAGCTGTTTTGAAACAATCACTTGGAGATTTTGCTGCGATGACAATAACTGGGGAATCTCCATTTCTTCCGTACATAGCTAAATTTAAATCAGACTGTTCTGTTTTAGTTGGTAGTCCTGTTGAAGGTCCTCCACGTTGAACATCTACAACGACTAATGGAAGTTCTAACATAATAGCAAGGTTTAATGCTTCTGACTTTAAGGCAATACCAGGACCTGATGAAGTCGTAAGGGCCAAAGCCCCAGCATAACTCGCTCCAACAGCTGAACAAACTGCTGCAATTTCATCTTCTGCTTGAAAAGTTTTAACTCCAAAATGTTTATATTTAGCAAGCTCGTGTAAAATATCAGATGCAGGAGTGATTGGATAAGAACCTAAAAACAAATCTAATCCAGATTTCTCTGCAGCTAAGATAAATCCCCATGCAAGGGCCGTATTACCTGCGATTTGTCGATAAGTTCCAGCTTCAATTTTTGCAGGAGCTACATTATAGGTATCTCCATTAATTTCTATTGTCTCTGCAAAATGATAACCAGCTTTTAATGCTAATATATTTGCTTCTTGTAAGATTTCATTATTTGAGAATTTTTCTTTGATCCATTCAATAGTAGGATCAAGAAGTCTAGAATACATAAAATATGTCATTCCTAAAGCGTAGAAGTTTTTACATCTGACTTTAAGTTTACTATCTAACTCAATATCTTTTAAAGCTTCCTTAGTTTGAGAAGTAATTTGTGCTTTAATAATTTGAAAGCCTTCAAGAGTTTCAAGAGGGTTAGACTCATACCCTGCTTTTTTAAAACCTAAATCATTAAAAGCATCTTCATTAACAATAATATGTCCACCAGGTCTCACATCTGAGACATTAGCTTTTAAAGCTGCTGGATTCATGGCCACAAGTGTATCCGGTTCATCACCGGGAGTATTAATTTCTTGAGCTCCAAAGTGAACTTGAAACCCAGATACTCCAGCAACAGTACCTTGTGGTGCTCTTATTTCAGCAGGAAAATCTGGAAAAGTCGCCAAATCATTTCCCATTTGAGCAGATGTATTTGAAAATTGAGTTCCTGTGAGTTGCATTCCGTCACCGGAATCACCAGAAAAACGAATAACTATTTTTTCACGTTCAAGCATAAAATTTCCTTAGTTTATGCAGAAAACTGTACCACTAAGGTATATAACTGTACATAGATAAATAACATAAGTTAAGTTAAACGTGGGCTTCTAATTCTTTTAAATAGGACTTAAAAAGAGGCAATACTTCCTCAATTGGTGCAATCGATTCATCTCGAGCATATTTTTGAATATAACGAATAATTTCTTCTAATTTAAAGCATCTATAACTTCCGGCAACTCCAAGCTGCCCATGGCAATAATCTCTGATGGCACTAAAGTCCTTTATCTCTACATAACTAACTAATTGTTCATAGGCTTCTACACGATGCTTAACAAAATCATGCATGTAAGAAGCTATATTAGGATGAAGGCTTTGATAATCATCTGTTTTAGTGAATTGAAACCCCATGTATTAATCCTCTTTTGACTGAGAAAACTTACGTGAATATTCAATTTTAGCGAGTTGTCTCTTTATAATCAACTTAGAAAGCTCTTCAGAAATCTTTTTTACTTCGCCTAACTGAAATGCAACATCTGTAGAAGCTTGATCTACATCAATTCGATAAAGTATCTGAAGCAAAGCA
>CAYFHZ010000231.1:0-5635 GCA_964342535.1 uncultured Bacteriovoracaceae bacterium
AGTGTAGTAAAATTGGTCGCTTAGTCTAAGTGACAATCTTTATCGAGCACTACACTTAGAGGGCCTTTTTCGTTTGCTGTTTAATTCTTATACAGTTTATTTAACCCACAAAATGTTTTCACTTATCCTGTTTCTCATTTTTGTTTTGGCATAGAATATTTCTATTATTTGAGGTTATTATGAAATATTTATTATTATTGTTTTTTGTACATACAGCTATTGCAGATACTTCTAACTTAGAAGAACAAAAAAAGATTATCGAGTTTATACAAAATTTAGCAACTGAAAAAATCAATGGATTTGTCTCAGATGACTTTGAATTTGAAGGGGTAGAGCTTTTAGTTGCTGAACCTAATGAGGAAGTTGCTGCAGAAAAGTATGGCCATGCTATGCTTCGATTTGTTGGAAGCGCAAGACATTGGAAATCAGACTATGTTTTATCCCTAGGGGTTGAAAATCTTACGGGTAATTTATCTATGGTTGGAACATTCACTGGTCAGTATTCTGTTGGAGTTGATATTAAGAAAATGGATAAGGTATGGGAGGAATATGTAGCTAGTAGCCACCGTGTTCTTTCTAGATATATTATTCCTTCTACAAAAAAGCAAAGAAAAAAATTATTAGCTAATCTTAAAAGTATTCTCAGCTCTAAAGATCTTTTTGGGTCTTATAATACCTTGTTAAATAATTGTATAACGATTGTAACTGAGCTTTTATCTGATGCGGGATTTGCTGAGTATGATAAATCAACGATGATACCTACAAGCACATTAGAATGGGTAGATAAAAATAAGTTAACACCATACTATCCGATTGAATTATTACCTCGTAACCTCGTTTTTGATGAAGTTAAAAGAATACTTGGCATATCCAAAGAAGACTTTAACTACGGAACTAATTGGCCAGCTGATAGTGCCGATAAAATTGAATTTAATTTATTTCCTGAAAAATCAGAATATGAAAGAGATAAGGCCATCAAATCTCTCATGGTCTCCAATTCAAATCTTCCATATAATGTTTTTGAGACTTTAATATCTAAATACAACCATAACTTTAGAAATGGTATGGCATCACAAGATGAAGCAGTAGGATATTTAGATTATCCTGCTTTATTATATCAAATTTGTGAAGATGAAGTTTGTATTAGGGAACAACAAGCAATTGAAAAGCAAATGCTATCACAACAACTGAAGAAAAGTATAGTGAGACGTTATGAATTACATCCGAGTTCTTTGAAATCTCGCTTTAGAACACCGCAAGTGGATCACCTTCGTCTTTACAATCAAGTAGATATTGGTGTTTCCTTTGAAAAAAAATTACTTTTAAAATCAAGTGATCGTTTTTGTTTTCCTAATAAAAAAGATTCACTATTTATTGCCGATGATCAAGTCGTATTTAGAACCTGTTTTAGAGGGTATAAAAATGCGATGAAAAGACCACTGATCAAGACTCCTTTAAGTGTCGTAGATAATGTTATTTATTTTAATAATCATGTCTGTGGAAAATTAAAGGATGGTGAAATAAAACTCAATGAGACATGTGTTATATCTAAATCAAAAAATCATGAGACAGATACTTTTCTTAATCTCTTCGTGTTTGAATAAGGAATGTTCTGTATGAGTGATACCCTGGCCATTAAAATTATTGAAGATTCTTTACATGACCTGAAAGAAATATATTTTTTACATCGCACAGAAGAAGAGATATTTTTATATCTTGAAGTCTTGATAGCTTACTTTGAAGGTGATGTTGATACTATTTACAAAGTTAGTAAACACGAAAATATTTCAGAAGTTGTATTTAATCTCTCGCTACTAAGGGCGAGTGTTGTCAAACAACAAGTTGATATTGATCTTTTAAATATACTAGAGAAAAAAGTAAAGCTTCTAGATAGTACATTTTGGAAAGCGGAGACTTATTTTGTTATTGCATGGTCATTTAGGGAACTGGGAAGTTATCATAATGGAGCTGTTTATTTTCAGAAAGCTTACAAGGCCTTATGGAATATTGGCGCTAAGAAGAAAGCTGTCAAATCATTACTAAATCATGTTGTTTGTCAGACTCATTTAGACTCCTCAAAAAGGTATTTAAATGATTTTCAATATCTTCATAAAAAAGCGATTGAAGTGCAAGATCCAATCGTTCAAGGCTTATGTGAACTTAATATGGGGCGTGAGTATCGTATTCTAAAAAGTTATGATCTCGCTCAAACATATATTTATAATTCAGTTGAGCTGCTTGAAGGAGATAGAGGAAATAATAATTATTATTTTGCTATTTTAGAACGTGCATTGCTTAACTTAGAACTTAAACGTTTTAAACAGGCGCATTTAGATTATCAAGTAGTTCAAGAATCTTCCCTTCCTGAAATTCAAGAGGCAGCTAAAGTCCTTTTGGTAAAAATTGGATCAAGGGAAACTATAAATAAGAATATGCTTGATCCTGTTTGGGTTGATGTATTAGAAAATAAACAAATAAAAAATTTAAAATTGACTCAAATGGAAGCACAGCTAATTGAGTATTTATCTGTGTGTGAAAAAAGAAAAGAAGATATTATTTTTTATCTTTATGGAGATAAACTGAATATAGAGAGTGCAGAAAATCGCTTTAAAGTGCTTTTGAGTCGGCTACGCAAAAAGGCCCCAAATCTTATAAGTTATTTTCAGGGATATTACACTCTAAGCGAAGGAAGCACCTCAAAGATACATGTAAGTTAGAATTTGTTTTTATAACTATCTAATAACTGCGCTAATTCTTTATCTGAAAAATGACGTAATGACTGAATTGATAATCTTCTTTCTATCAAATCTTCCATTGTTCTAACACCTTCTTCTCGAATAATTCTTTCAATTTCTTCTTGAGATATTTTTTCCTCATAAGGATTTTTAACAATTGAAGCACGGTGAAGTGGAGTCATTGATAGTTTCTTATTATAAGGCCTATTCATATCTTTAAATATAAGTTTGTTTAAATCTTCGGCCATACGTCTAAATGTTGTGTATTTCCCCCCGACGAGTACATACATGCCTGCTTGGGGCTTATATATTTTATGATTACGAGATGTTTTTTTACTAGAGGTATTTGCCTTAACAAGTGGTCTTACGGCCGAAAAGCTAGATATGATATCTTCATGGTGAAGTTCAATTTGAGGAAAATACTCTTTTACAGAGTTTAAAAGGTAATCAATTTCCTCTTGGGTTGGTTGTATATTGAAAAAATCAAAATCTGCTGGAAGCGGTGTTTCTGTTGTTCCAACTAAAATGCTATGTCTTTGAGGAATCACAAAAATAATACGACCATCTTTAGTTTGTAAAACCATTGCTTCTTTCATCGGAATTGCATCTTGCTTTAACCATAAATGTGTACCTTTTGACGGCAAAATAACAGGGTCCCATGGAATGTTCAATTCTTTCATAACTTGATCAGTGAAAGGACCAGTCGCAAAAATAACTTTGTTTGTTTTAACTATAAATTCTTCTTGAGAAATTTGATCTTTCAAAGTGATAGTATGTTCGTTATTTTGAGATTCAATTTTGATGACTTTTTTATAGTTATGGGCATGACAATTTCCATATGTAACTCCATCATAAATACATTCCAGTGCTAGTTTAGAATCGTCGACGATGCCATCATAGTATAATCCAGCACCTTTCAGTCCGTCAGATTTGATCGCTGAAACACATTCTAAGACTTTCTTTTTTGAAAGGACTTTATGTGGAGAATTTTTAAAAAGAGATAGGAGATCATAAAGAAATAGACCAATTCGCATAAAAAACATCGGCCATTTGCTTTCTTTATAAACTGGTAAAATAAAAGGTATCTCTTTACTTAGGTGTGGTGTTAATTTAAGCCAAAGATTTTTCTCTTTTAGTGCTTCAAAAACTAAGGCAAAGTCCATATTTTCTAGGTATCTGATACCACCATGAAGCATTTTAGAACTTCCTTGACTTGTTTGGGAGCTAAAATCGCCTTGATCAACAAGAAGCACATCCATGCCATTGAGTGCCTGATCTCTAAAGACACCGGCACCAACAATTCCGCCTCCAATAATAAGAGTATCGTAATGAGGAAGTAACGTTTGATTTAAATACTTTTCTCTATCCATGCTAAATTTCCTGAGCAAATAATTTCATATTGAGGGCCGTGATGCATGTATTGATCTATTGATATGGGAGTAATTGAAAAATTAATTCCTAAAATGGCATTTGCACTTTTATTGATGGCCTGATGTTTCATTTCATCTACCAAATGTTCATAGATTCTATTAAGTTTATCCTCAGCTTTGTCATCTGTCTTTTTGGTTTCCCTAGATATATCTTTGTCCCAAATTCGATGGGAGTGAGTTGCAAGTAAGTTTTCTCGTTTTATACGTAGGGAAGTCATTCTATCTTGATTTTCTGAAGACATATTATTATATATTGTATCTTCTAGTTTAGGGTCTTCTAGCTCTCCAACACTCATTTTTTTACGATGAGTTATAATTCCTAAATATTGCTTGATCTCGTGTCCTGAGATCTGGTTCATGGTCGTAGTAAAGACTTCATTATCTTGTGGACGAACAAATTCTTTTAAGTGAAACGTTTTATTATTGTAAAGTGTATTTTTAGTTACAGGACCACGATCATTTGATTTATAGTTTTTGGGAGGATGAATTTCTTCAGTAAGTCCAACGAGGATTTCAATATCAAATTTTCTAAACTTATGACAAAGATGAATGGCCAAATATTCACTAATTCGTGGAATAAGATATTGACCTGTCATGAGATTTTGAGAAGCTTTACTAAGCTCTTCATCACTAATTACTTTATAATCAAGAAGAATGTCTAATATTTCTTGCACATCTTCTTGATATTTTATTTCTTTTAGAATGATACTAAAAGGGGGATTCCCAGGAGAAATAGCTCCTTCACTTTCTATATTTTCAGCAAACTCTTTAACATCTGCAAAGGACTCAGGTGCAGTAGCAACAGGTAGATTTGAGTCCTCTTGGTTTTCAATATCATCATCTATTCGATCGAGTTTAGCATCAATATCATCAAAAGGATTTGCCATTTGATCATCAGCCATTTCAAAGTCATTATCAGGAGCAGATAAAAGATCTGAGCTATCAATTGAAGATGGTCCATCAATAGTATAACTGTCAAACTCTGAATCAGATTCAAAATCTTCATGATTTGAAGCGACTTCTTGCTCATCAGAACTGTTAGCAGAAAAATCTTCATCACTTAAAAAGGAGTCACTTATATTAGGATTTGTATTCTCCTCAAGTTGTTCTTCAGAAGAGAAATTGTCATCACTAAAGTCATTTGTTTCGTAATTATTTTCAGAAAAATCATTCGTTTCAAAATCATTATTGTCATTAATATCATTAGATTCAAACAGGTAGTCATTATCTGGTTCATCATCAAGTGAGGAAAAGTCTGATTCTTGATCGCTACTAAAACTAACTTCTTCATCTGAAGATGTATTAGGAAGGTCAGGCATATCAGTAGGTAGAGATTCTTCAATACCCAAGTCTTGTGCCATATCCTCTAAGCTCGTAAATCCTGATTCTTCTTCATCTGAACGATCTACCTGAGGTAAATCTTCAATTTTAGTAATTTCATCGTCATCTTGGCTCAATCATATCTCCTTG
>CAYFHZ010000232.1:0-5622 GCA_964342535.1 uncultured Bacteriovoracaceae bacterium
ATTTAAAATATTACTTTGAGTTAATGCTAAGTACTGATTATCCTCATCATCTTCTGGTATATTAAATTCAAGATCTTCAAGTGTTTCAATTTCACCATTTTGATCTTTTTCACGCTTCAGATTGCCATCTGCTAAACTTTTAAAATCGATAATAATAGTAGACTGTTCATCTTTGTCGTTTGACATGTACCTTCCTTTAAGACTCTATAATTACTATTCTAAACTAAACTTGAGTGTTTTTAAATGTTTATTCGAAATATTTAATTAAAATTATGATGATTCTACCGATAAGATAAGGGGTTAATTTGAAATCAGGTAGATAATGGGTATTGAGGATTTAGAATTAGAGTTTGAGGACGAAGCTGAGCAGTCCAAGCAAAACGATGCTGTTGAGATCGGTGTCGATTTAAGTTTTGGTGCTCACGATGAAAAATCACCTCGTCATGAGGTGAAACAAACTCCTGTTCCAAAACAAAATACTCAAACAGGTATTAGAATTCCAGAATCTCAACATGATAAACCTCAGAGACCAAAAAGCACTCAAAATGCCAAAGTTTTAAACCATCCAAATTTAGATAATAATAATTTTGAGGAAGTTCAATCTAAAAAAAACCAAACTCAACCTCATCAACATATGTCAGATGAAATTCATGAATTAGAAAAAAAATATTCATATAAAATAGCTAAACTTGAAGTAGAAAAAAACTTGATGATTGAGTATGTTTCTAATGCAAAGTTATTAGACTTTCAAATTACGCAACTATTAATGCGTATTCATACTAAAAATCCAGCGCTAAAAAAAGAAACACAGCAGATAAAAAAATATCTGCACGATTTTTTAAAATCAATTACTTAGAAGAAAAGTAACTTGTAAAATAGATCCCAATAAAGATAACGAAAAGCCCAATTATACTTAATGTATTTAAATGCTCATCAAAAAAAACGATACCAGAAATAAAAGCCCAAAAAGTTGTTAAGTAATTATAATGAGAAATCTTGCTGGCCTTCTCTAGCATATACGCCTTTGTCATAAAAACTTGTGCTACTTGCGTAAAAACCCCAATGGCAATAAGAAGTCCAAAATTAATAAGATTAGGAGTTTTCCAAACGGGGATCATGAAGGGAAGACAAAATGGAATTGTGATCAGGGGGAAATAAAAAATTACAAGATTATGATCTGCTTTGCCCTTGAGCATTCTAATGAAATTATAGGCCAAAGCTGCAAAAATAGCTGCTGTTATGGCCATAAAAAAATATTTAAAATCAACTCTAGGGTCGGTATTTTTAACGAGACCAGTTCCTATAAATCCAATAATAAGAAATGGCCATTGCCATTTATTGGGATATTCTTTTAAAAGTAAAATAGCAATGATAATTGTAAATATAGGTGCTAAGTATAAAATCGTAACTGCAGTTGCTAATGGCATATTTTGGATTACAGTAAAATATAAAGTTAAAGCAATAGCTCCGGATAGTCCTCTACCTACAAGAAGAGGGGTATGTTGATTCCAAGGAATAATTTTTTGTCTATAGAGTGCCCATCCTGTAATTAGAAGTGAAACAACAGATCTAAAAAAAACAATCTCAATTGCGGGAATTTGATCTAAGTATTTTACTAAAAGATTAATTATGCTAAAAAAGAAACTAGCTATAATTATATAAAGAACACCTCTATTCATCATTATATTATGGCACAGAGAGAAGGAGTGGTCCATGCATCAAAATGTTTATATTGAAAAAAAATCGGGATTAAAATATTTAAAACACATATCTCAAAATAGTAAAAAAGCTGTTTTTCTTATGCATGGTTACGGAGCATCAATGTATGATTTATATGACCTCTATTCTGTGATTGAAATGGGGGAGAGTTGTGATTGGTATTTTCCTCATGGGCATCTAGCGCTTGGTGGGCAATTTGGAGCTCTCGCAGCTTCATGGTTTCCTATAGATATGGTTGAATTAGAAAGATGTATGTCTCAAGGTATTCACCGAAATTTTGAAGATATATATACTCCAGAATTCAATGATGCAGTAGAAATATTAAAAACTTTTGTTTTAGAAATAAGTGAAAAATATGAGAGCATTTCAATTGGTGGCTTTAGCCAAGGTGCCATGCTAAGTTCACATCTTATGAATCATGTTGGAACGAAGCTTAATTCTGTTTTTCTCTTTTCAGGAAATCTTATTGGAAAAAAGGAATTGTTAAAATCTATTGACCAAAATTTATCTTTTAATATTTTTCAATCACATGGTATACAAGATCCTGTACTCGGATTTGAGGGAGCAGAGAAGCTAAAGAACCTTTTACTTGATCATAATAAGAAAATAAAGTTTGAGTCGTTTAAAGGTGGTCATGAAATTCCGATGCAGGCCATAAATAGTCTAAATTCCTTTTTAAATAACTAAGCGGCAGTTTTTAAATCTTTTTTCTTTTTAAGTTCTTCAATAAACGATTTAACTTGTAATGGATAATCCACAAAGTGAATTGCCTGTTGAGTATTATTTTCTAATTTTAGAAGTATTGAGGAAAAATCACATTCATTTTCTGGGGCTTCGATTGTTATGATATCACTATAATTTATTTTTTTTATATGATTGAAAGGGCCAAAAAACACAACGAGATGATCGTTGTATAGTAGAACTTGGTGATATTTGTCATGAATAAATAGACCAACAATTAAAGTAACTAGAAAAATTCCAATTATCGAACTTAAATCTTTGGCATGTTGAATGTTTTCCATTTGCAGTAAAATATAGCACTGGACACCATAAATAACAGTTATAAGAGGTAATCTACCAATAAGCATTTCTAAGTGTTTTTCTCTTCCAATACGCGCTATAGCTGTTTGATTCATAAATGACATATCGGAGATTTGCCTAAATTGATTAGATATAAATGTAGAAACTAAATTATTACAGAGGTTTGGCCAAAAAAAAGCCCCGTTCTACCGGGGCTTAGTCATTATTAATCAATTGAAAAATTATCAATTAGGTGAAAGTTAAGGTATTTATAGATCTCTTGTTCTCTACCATCAACCGCTGCATTTACTAGCTTTTGGTACTCATCATTAGTTGGAATTCTCCCAAGGGCCGCACAAACAGCTGCAAGTTCAGCTGAGCCTAAGTAAACCCTAGCATCTTTTCCCATTCTATTATTAAAGTTTCTGGTCGAAGTTGAGAAAACAGTTACTCCATCTTTAACCCTTGCTTGATTCCCCATACATAATGAACAACCTGGCATTTCAATTCTTGCACCGGCTGCAGCAAATTGAGAGTAGTATCCCTCATGACTTAGTTGGTCTGCATCCATTTTAGAAGGAGGACAAATCCATAATCTAGACTCTGCTTGACCTTGATGTTGTTTTAAGACTTCAGCAGATGCTCTAAAGTGACCAATATTTGTCATACAACTACCAATGAATACTTCATCAATTTTATCATTGATAACATCTGGATGAGAAATCCTCTTAACATCATCTGGATCATTAGGACATGCAACGATAGGTTCAGTCATTTCATTCAAGTCAATTTCAATAATTTCAGCGTACTCTGCATTTTTATCTGCTTCCATAAGCTTACCATTTTTAAGCCAGTCCTTAACTGAATCAATTCTTCTTCTTAACGTATCTGCATCAGCAAAGCCATTAGCTATCATTGACTCCATAAGTGCTATATTCGAATTTAAGTACTCTTCAATTGTTTCTCTTCCAAGTGCAATACATGTTGCAGCAGCACTTCTCTCAGCTGCAGCATCTGTAAGTTCAAATGCTTGCTCAAGTTTAAGATTTGGAAGACCTTCCATTTCTAGAATTCTACCTGCAAAAACATTTTTTTTATTCTTCTTTTCAACTGTCATAAGCCCTAATTCAATGGCCTTAAGTGGAATCATATTTACAACATCACGTAAAGTAACTCCAGGCTGAAGTTCACCTTTAAATCGAACAAGAACAGATTCAGGCATATCTAGAGGCATGACTCCAAGGGCTGCAGCAAATGCTACTAGACCAGAACCAGCAGGAAAAGAAATTCCTAGTGGAAACCTTGTATGTGAATCACCACCAGTACCAACAGTATCTGGTATAAGAAGTCTGTTTAACCATGTATGGATAATACCGTCACCTGGTCTTAATGATACACCACCTCTTTCAGTTATATACTGAGGAAGGGTAGCGTGGGTATTTACATCACTTGGTTTTGGATATGCGGCAGTATGACAGAAAGATTGCATAACTAAATCAGCATTGAATTTTAAACAAGCTAGCTCTGTCATTTCATCTCTTGTCATTGGACCTGTTGTATCTTGAGATCCAACAGTAGTCATTTTTGGAAGACAAGCAGTCCCTGGAAGAATTCCATCTACACCACAAGCTTTACCAACCATTTTTTGTGCAAGAGAATAACCTTGGTCCGCCTTAGGCTCTGTAACGTGAGCATTAGCAAATGTTGAGAATTTATCCATTGATGATTTACCAAGTAGTGTTCTGGCTTTTTCAGTTAACATTTTTCCAATGATAAGATTAACTCTTCCTCCAGCTCGGAATTCATCCAAAATTGTAGAAGGCTGAATTTTATACTCAGAAATGGTATTTCCTTTATCATCTAAGATTTTTCCTTCTTTAGGACGAACTTCAATCACTGTTCCTGTCTCAAGTTTAGAAACATCACATTGTATAGGAAGTGCTCCTGAATCTTCTGCAGTATTAAAGAAAATAGGTGCAATAGTTTGACCTAAAATAACACCGCCACGTCTTTTATTTGGTACATAATCAATATCATCACCTATATGCCAAATTAGTGAATTACATGCAGATTTTCTAGATGAACCAGTCCCTACAACATCTCCACAAAAAGTAATAGGAAGATTGAATTTGTCTTTAAGATCTTTGATTTCTTTAGGTCCACTAGGGAAAAGAACTCCACCCATAGCATTTGCATGTAATGGTATATCAGCTCTTGTAAATGCGTGTTGAGCAGGTGAAAAGTCATCAGTATTGATTTCACCATTTACTTTGTAAACGACAGACTTAATACTTTCCGGAACATCTGGTTTATTTGTAAACCACTCTGCCTCTGACCATGATTCAATAATTTCTTTAGCGTGAGTATTACCTTTGTCTGAAAGAGCTTTAATATCTTCAAAAATATTTACAGATAATACAAGTTGTTTTAACTCATAAGCAGCTTTATCAGCTAAATCACCATTGTCGGCAACGAGATCAATAAGTCCTTGTAGGTTATAACCGCCAATCATTGTTCCTAATAATTGAACAGCATCTTCTTTTGAAATAAGTTCACAATTATAACTTCCCTTAGTGATACCTATAAGAAAGTCAGCTTTAACTTGAGCAGCTGGATCAACACCTGGGTTTATTCTATTTTTAAGAAGGTCTAATAATTCCTCACCTTTACCTGCTGGTATATCCTGAAGCATTTTTACTACTTCTGCGGCTTGGTCTTTAGTAAGTGCTAGAGGTGGAATACCTTCAGCTTTTCTTTCTTCTACATGTTTGTAATAGTCTTCGAAAAAATTAGACATGATAAGTTCCTTTTTATAATTAAATTTTGACAAATTATATCTCTAATTATTGAGAATATAAAGTGTTTTTGTCCCATATTAGGATA
>CAYFHZ010000233.1:0-5610 GCA_964342535.1 uncultured Bacteriovoracaceae bacterium
ATTATAATCAGTTCTATCTTGGGGGAATTTCCCCACCGTAGTCAGGCGGTTAGTATATTTTTAGTTACATAATGAAATGATTAGCAACCACCACTCGCAAATACTTTGAATAAAAGCTCATTTTTGCTAGAATAACCACGCAGAGGAAACTTAATGAAATACTCAGATGAATTTTTACTAGAAATACCTAAAAATGACCTCCATCTACACCTCGATGGAAGTTTACGGCCAAAAACCCTGATCCAAATGGCCAAATCAATGAAAATAGAGCTTCCTAGCTATGAAGAGCAAGGTTTATATGATCTCGTTTTTAAAGAGAACTACACAAGTCTCGGTGAGTACCTCAATGGTTTTAAATACACATGTGATGTTATGAGAAACCTAGATAATATTGAGCAAATATCCTATGAACTGGCAAAAGATTGCCAAGCGGAGAACGTGAATTATATTGAAATTCGCTTTGCCCCCCAGCTCCTAGTAGATCACTCCAAGGGCCTTACATTTGAAAATATTCTCTTAGCGACTAATAGGGGCTTAGAAAAAGCCAAAAAAGAATACAATAACTCACAGAAAGTAACAATAGAAGGAAGGCCTGAGTTTCATTATGGAATTATAAACTGTGCCATGAGAATGTTCGGTCCCAAAGGATTTTCTCCTTATTATACGCAACTTTTTAACCTCATGGAATACGCTAAACCTATGCAAGTCATTACTCAAGCGGCCATGGAAATGGTCAGAGCATCTGTAAAACTACGTGATGAAAAGGCCATTCCTATAGTAGGAATAGATCTTGCGGGACAAGAAGCAGGCTATCCTGCAGGTAAGTTTAAAGAAGTTTATGCTTACGCTCATAAAAACTTTCTTAATAAAACAGTGCATGCTGGGGAAGCCTATGGTGCTGAAAGTATTTTTGAGGCCATAACTGAATGTTATGCAGATAGAATTGGTCATGGGTATTCACTCTTTATGCCAAATAGAATTCAAGACGAGGGTATCAAGGATAAACAAAAATACATAAGAGATTTGGCTTCATTCATTGCAGACCAAAGAACCGTTATTGAAGTTTGCTTAACTAGTAATCTTCAAACAAATCCTGAGATTAAAACCCTAGCTCAACATAAATTTAAAGATATGTTAGACAATAGAATGGCCACAACTATTTGTACTGACAATAGACTCGTTTCTAGAACAGATGTAACAAATGAGCTTAAACTTGCAACAGAATATTTTGATTTACCTATTAAGCGACTTAAAGATATCATCGCTTATGGCTACAAAAAAAGTTTTCATTTTGGAACATATGTAGAGAAAAGAAAATATGCAAAAGAGAACATGCTCTTCTTTGATAAGATTGCCAAAAAGCATGGATATATGTCATAAGAAGACATGCGCTCAATTTATACAATAAAATATGATGAAATAAATTCCCTCCAGCAAGAACTAGGCTTAAAGCTAAACCCTAAAGTTTCTTCTGAAATTATGAATCGTATTTATAGGTATCCAGAAAAACCTTTTGAATTTAAAGCACATATTTCATCAAAATTAATAAAAAGAATAAAGGAGCAATTTCATTTTACAAAATCTCCTTTAGTAAAAAAAACTGTTTCCAGTGATGGTACCCAAAAATTTTTAACAGAAGTTGCTTCTCATAAAACAATAGAATCAGTCCTTATTTCCTTCAAAAATAATTATTCTCTTTGTGTTTCTTCTCAAATTGGCTGTGCCATGAATTGTAGTTTCTGTCATACTGCCAAGCAGGGACTTCAAGGGCAATTAAAAGTTGAAGATATTATCTATCAATATATTCATGCCCATCTCAATAGACAAAGAGATATTCCTATTACAACGATAGTTTTTATGGGGCAAGGAGAACCTCTTCATAATTTTGATGTGATTAAAGATGCCATAGATATATTATGTGAGCCTCAAGGAATTTCAATTGGAAGGGGTAAAGTAACAGTTTCAACATCAGGCTACCTCCCAGGTATAGAACGATTCCATGAATTAGGAGGAGTGAATTTCGCTTTAAGCCTTCACTCCGTAAATAATGATGTAAGATCCATGCTTATACCTCTTAATAAAAAGTATCCACTGCAAAAGATAGATCAATTTATTCAGACACTAAATTTAAAAGAAAAGCAATTTATTGAATATGAGTATATGCTGATAAAAGGTCTTAATGATAGCATTAATGATGCTAAACAATTAGCATCGTTTGTTCAGGGTAAAAAGGCCATTGTAAATATAATCCCATATAATGAATTCTTCAACTCCCAGTACCAAACACCAGAAAAAAAACAAACACAGCTGTTTATAGATGAATTAGTGAAGAATAAAATTCGAACCATGCTTAGAGGCACTAAGGGTGATGATATAATGGCAGCTTGCGGACAATTAAACTCTTCAATTAAAAAAATTCAATAATATTACTTTTTTACATGATGCATTATTTTTTATAGATTTACTTATTATTTATGGTAAGGATTCTTAAAAAAAAGGGATGAATATGAAAAAATTAACTTTATGCTTAACTTTAGTATCAGTATCAACTGCCATGGCCAATACTAATTGTCTGAAAAGTATTGAAGCAGCAATAGAAATTAATCAAAAGTTTATTGATAGTAGGGCCCAAGTGTCCCAAGAATACTATCAGATGCAACAGAGGCAACAACAGTCAAGTAGTTCTATAGATGATGAAACATCATGGTTACAACACGCTAGAGCATTTAAACATGATGTGGTAACCATATTTAGAGAAGTAACAAGACTTCCAAGAGCTAAAAAAAATATGACTTATTTAACTGCACTTAAAAACATAGAAGTAGGTCATTACTCTGGTAAAGATATTCGTGCAGTGATAGGGCCAAAACATCACAGTAACTTTTTACAATATATACAATCTGGAAATTCAGTCTGTATAAGTGAACAGAGTACTCATGATATAATTCGTAATTTTGAAGATATGGATCAAAAGAGTCTAGAGCATATGCTTAAATACAGCTATGGAAAATACTATGGGATTCATGAAGATAAAATCGGCGAATATATTGAAAGTACATTAAATTTAGCAGAAAGCAATTTAGACGCATTAGAGCGTTTTGAATACGCTATGCCAGGATTTACAGATGAATCTGACTTTGGCCAGAGATATTCTGATATTAATAACTCTTTGAACTTTAGTATTAACCCAATAAGAGTTATGACAAAAACCGAACTCAGGAATGCTATTAAGTAATCCCAGTTTATATTAGATGTATTTAATTAAAACATAGGGTTGGATAATAATAAAATCACATATTTTTTTAAATGGTTCTTTTTCAAACTGTGCCCCCTCATCTTCTGTAGGCCTTTTAAGCTCACCATTATCCAGCCATATTTTTACAAATTGAGTTTTATCTTGAGCAACGGCAACCGCCACATCTAATAAATCAAGTGTTCCATGTACACAAAAAACAGCACCATTATTATGGTGAACTTTCAATAGATCCCAATCTGCTTGATCAACTTCATTTTTTAATTTCTCTTTTAAATCATCCATCAATAACATCCTTTTGAGTAATTCGCTTAGCACCTAATTTACGAGACCAATACTCTACTCCAATACAACTATCTCCAAAGTGCCCATCAATTCCAGCTTTTTCCATTAATTTGAGTGTATTATGTATATCTGTAATTCTATCTTTTACACGTTTTGTATCACCTCCGCAATTATCTATTGCGCCAGTTCTCATCTGCATTAAACCTCTTGAAATATTGTCATGGTGATAATCATCAAATGCTCTCTTTATCAATTGATCAATATCTTCACCATTACCACTATTTAAAGCCTTTTCCATCTTTTCAACATAAGTATTCATACTATCTTTCATAGTGGTATTTGCATTATTCATGGCCCTTTCAGATACATCATACATACTATCAGTATCGTTTCTAGATAAATAAGAAAGTAATCTTGTTGAAATATTTAGTCTTCCTAATCCTTTAGCATCTGCCCCTATTACCTTCACAATCTGGCCATTTTCTTTAACAACTAAGATCATATCATCTCCACCTTTAGCGATATCAATAGTATATTTTCCCTTGCCTATATTTTTTTGATTACTGGATACACCATCATTATCAGTGATTAAAGCATTCTTTAACTCAACGTCAAAGTTATTAGAATCAGCAAAAGGAATTTCCATCTGATCTAATGTTTCTATCAAATCTATATATTCTTTTGGTATTGCACTGATTTTCCCAATACGGTAATCATCAATATAAGCTTCTATTTTTTTCATTTCATCATTATCAATTGTAAAATTCCTATCTTTCAAAGTGTCACCATATAGTTTCTCTAAGGCCTTATCCATTTTGTTTCTAAGAAATTTTTCAATATCAATATCATCACCCATCATTGCTTCAATTCCTTTAAGTCGACCTTTTTGATAACCTTCCACATAATTATCTGCGAATACGCGACTGGTATTAATTTTACTTGATGTGCCGTCAGCTCCAAATACTTTAACCTTTATACCTTTAATAGCATCTTTTAAAACATTACTTTTTTCACAAACAGCACTAGGATCACAGGTGATATAATACCCTTTAAAATCAGTTTTCATTACCTCGATTTTCACATTTTTAAGAATATTATCATTTTCTATGGCCTTACAAATTGATTGATTGTAAATTTCAACTGCTTTATCAACTGAACCTGTACCAAATTCTTGGTTTAAACTTTTCATACTATTTATTGCAACTCTTAACCCCCTATTTTCCGTTTTATCTATCAGGGCCATTCTTACATCATGCATCTCTGATGGAGATACATCTTGAAAAACACAGCTTGCATGAACTTCAAATGTCATTAAAATAAGAAATAACAATTTCATCTATTACACTTCCTTACAATACTGTCCAAAATTTCTTTTGTTTCTTTTTCAACTTCATCCATCAAATCTTCAGTTGGTTTCAAACGGTTTTCGCTTTTTGCTTTTAAGGTTTTTAAAACATCCTCTTCAATCATCTTGGATAATGAATTAATATAAATTTGATCGGCCTTAGAAATGTTATAGGTATTACCTGGGTAATATTTATCCATAATTTCTTTTGTTTTTTCAGGGCCACCATGCTCTGTTTCTAATTTATTTAATTCCTCTCTTCTTTCCGTATCATACCTTCTTGACTGTGAAGCTTTCTCTATTTTTGATAATAATTTAAGATCGACACCAATCATAACAATATCTGCAGCAACCCACCTCATGGCCGAATTTCTGTCATTACGCAATTTAATAATTTCTTCATATCCAGTAAGTCCAGTAGACTGTAAAGCAATTGCTGAGTTTAATTTTTTATTTTGCTGATGAATATCGTATACCGCCATGCCGGTAAGTACAGCCCCACCCGTTATAGACAGGCCTGTAGCAATGAGACCTGCTCCTGCAAGATTACCAACACCTGGAACAACCTGAAGTGCAAAACCAACACCAAGTAGAGCAAAGGCCCCTATTTCAGCACCTGATAACTCATCATTTGTTAAGGGTTCTTCTTTTAATAAATAACAGTAAGCCGCTTGTCCCATTGCCAAATTTAACTCTGATAGATTGGTATCTTTACCATTTTCAAAAA
>CAYFHZ010000234.1:0-5593 GCA_964342535.1 uncultured Bacteriovoracaceae bacterium
GAAGCTACTAAAGCAACACAAAGTACTTTATTAAATATTAATCAAGTATGTGATCAAGTTCTTCAAAAAAACCAAGATGTTTTAACCGCATCAGATGAGCAAGCTGTTGGTATCAAACAAATCAATATGGCGATTACTAGCTTAGATCAAACGACTCATCAAACAACTGTTATTGCCCAAACAACTAGTGAAGTTGTGGATGAATTAGAGGCTGAAGCAAGCCAATTAAGTTGTATTGTTAATGCATTAAATAATTTAGTGGGTGATTCAAATAGACTTGAAAATTCAGAACAACCATCTCAAGAGAATGTTCAAGGAATTAGAGTTCTTGATGAGCATTATTTCAGTGAAGCTGTTTAGTATAGACTTCAACTCTTACAAGGAGATCAGTAATGAAAAAAGTAATTGATGATATCTATATCTATATAAGTGCAAGAAGTTTAATACGAAAAGATATCTTTTTCTCTTAAGAAGTATTCAAATAATATTAATGTAGACTACAATTTTTTATCCGACTTCTTAAAAAAGAAAAAAATCATTCCAGATGAACTTTTTCTAACGGTAATTAAAAATATTGGATTCTCTGAAGATGAGTCAATCTATGGGCTTATGATAAATAGGTTTGAACAAAATCAAGAAAATGGGGTTTTAGACCACAGAGTTGAAGAATATATCTTAGAAAATTATCACCCTTAAACTTTTTTTAACTTTACTACTATCGCAGTCACTAATATCTCCAAGCAAAACTTCCTTAAGGCACAAATCACAAAATGATCGTATTTCGAAGGCTAACATATCGTAATTATATTGGCATGTTTAATTCGTGACAGTCTATATAATACTTTCTCATGGAAATGTATTTGGTTAGAAAAACTGTAATAATTAAAATGAATTTTAATTTAAACATTTTTGAAAACCAATTGTTCCTATTGATAAGGAGATTAAAATGAAAAAAATTATTATTACATTATCTTTCTTAACAGCATTTTCTGCTTTTGCAAGTTTAAATATAAAGGAAGAAGTTATAAAAGTTGGTGAGTGTACTAAAACCAGCAATGTAGTACATTTGTCCATTACTTACAAAAAATATTTCCTAGAGGTTCAAGCTGCTGAAGTTCATGAGACTAAAATCCCTGGTATAGCTTATTTCAGAGAGCGTCAGATAATCGGTTTTGACGAAGAAGTAAAAACAGCTAGCGGGATTAAAACGTTAAAATTTGGAGCAACTGATACTAAAACGGCAGAAGAAGTCTGTAGTGAATCAAAAGAAAATTTGGAATCTGCAATAAATATTACTTAATTCATATCGAGAACAGTTTTATAAATGTAGTTAAGAATTAAAGTATTAGCGAGTTATAAATTTCGTTTGGATAATGAGGAAAATTATGAAGAACCTATTTTTAATATTTATTTTACTTACATCTTTATCTGTAAATGCTGCATATATGTGTGACTATCAAAAATCTATGGGAACAGCCCAAGAAGAGCATAACGTAGGGTTCGGATACACTAGGGAAGTAGCAATACAAAGAGCATTTGAAAAATGTAGCGATAATTGGAGTAGTAGTTCTTGTAATAGTTATTTTTCTATTAAATGCAACGATTCTAAGTGGGGATGTGCATATATAAAAGGTATGGGTACAGAGTCTGAAGAACGCTACCCAGGATTTGGTTATACTAAGAAAAGAGCTCAAAGTAGAGCTTTTAGCAGATGCTCTGATGATTGGGGTGAGTCTACTTGTAATAGTGGAGTGTATGTTAAATGTGTAGAAGATAATGAGAACACGTATTGATTCAATTCAAAAAAATCAAGCGTTCAATATAAAAACTTATTAGTTTTCAGAAGTCGTATTAAAAAATAGAACCCTGCAGGTTTTGGGGTTTTTAACATTGCCTTCTGATTCCCAAGTTTGAACTTCGTCATTTAACTCTTTATATTTTGTTCTATACACTAACATTGTTTCAAGAAGAGCCGGGGTATTACAGCCAGAGTTATCATTAGATGTACATTTTTCCTTAACCAGCTCAGAATTTAAATTATCAAGGAGCTGATCTTTTTCTGCAGCATAAGAATATAGGCTTTTTGAACCTGATCCTGTTCCTCCACATCCTTGATCTTGAATCATTGCTTCCTTTTCATTCGGTGTGAATTTAGCAATTTCAATTGGGCTTAAGGCTGGTGCAAATTCGATAACAGTGTTACTTGAAGATGAAGTTTCTTCATCTATAGACTCAGATTTTGATAAATCTGAACTTTCTGAAGATGTTGTTGTGCTTGCGACTTCTGTTGTTGTAACTTCAGTGGCCAAATTTTCTTCAGACATTTCAATTCCATTTGGGTACCCATCAATGGTATAAGAAGAGAGAAGATATTTCTCAGTTACGACTTTTCTATTATTTATAAAGTCACCAATGATTTCTAAATATAAGTTATCGGATTCGAATATATAACTCCAAATAACAGAACCTTTTTCTTTCGCTAAAATTGATTGTATTTTAGCTTTTAACTTCGGACCTGTTTTCAGCCAGCTAACCTGACCGGAATCTTGGCTACGCCATTTTAATGATTTGTTCGCTTCATAAGCGGCAATATAATCTGCATTCGAGTCATTGAAAATATAATATTCAAGAATTCCAGATACAAATTTAGCGTCAGTATCAAGAGTAAACATTATTTTTCCAGCCGAATCAGCAATCGAATTATTAAGATCATCATAAAGAGGAAAGTAGTTTTCTGAATTTTTTGTTACATCAGCATAAGCAAAAGATCTTCCATATTGGTTTATGGCCGATTCTTTTTTTTCTGAAGTCATTTTGTCTGTCACGACAGACATAGAACCATTCGGGTGAATATAAGTTAGCTGATTCCTGTTATAAACACAACGAAACCTTCCTCTTACCGGATTCCATATACATTTACCAAGACTTTTTCTAGTATAACAATCAGCTACATTTTCATAGGAATTAATTGTGTATGTTTCATGTTTTGTATCAAACCAAGCTTGTCTATAGCATTTCATAAATTTTTGTTTAATTTTGTTAACACTACTTAATTCAGAACTCGCAGTAATATTATCATAAGCTCCAGGAGCAGATTTTCCGGAGATAATTAGATCAAAGGTTGTTTTAAAATAATTTGTATGACTATCAATATCTCTAATGGGTTTATAGTCTTTGCATTGATCCAAGTTAAAAACTTCTTTTCTTACTTTTTCAGCAGCACTAAAGCATGCTTCTCTTACTTCAAGTAATGTTGCTGTTTCACTATCTGTACTTGCCTTTTTATTTGTCTCGTAAGTGAGGTTACATCTTCTATAAGCTTTAAAATATGTTAAATCTGCATTAAGACATTTATAACCCGTTTCATTCTCTACAGAGCTAATACATTTCGAAGCTCGAGTATTAAAGAGATCCTTATTTTTTGCATTTTGTATCCTTGCATCTGAGTAACTTATAAGCATTGAGTTTGAACATTTGTTTGCATTAGGTTTTCTCTCTAAGTACTCAGTCTTTTCTTTCGTTATTTCAGCTTCTGTAACGTATTCATCTGAGTCGTAATAATTTCCAGCTATAGCGCTTAGAGAAGATATCAGTATCGATATTGCAAATATTTTCAAGTTATACTCCATAATGTTGATATTTATAGATTTTACCATCTTTAATAACTAAAACTAGTTGAGCCTAAAATGACCACGCTAACTAATTGTATTTACGATAAAACTGGATATAAATATTGAAACTTTCTGCCAATAAATTTTAGGTTTTTATACAATTAGCTTCATTTCGAAAATAGACGGTTTCAGTTCTTTATGGCATTCTAGAGCGGGTTTTTAAGGAGTTACAAATCATGGAAACAGTTTTAACGGGTATTAAGCCTACTGGTGATGTACACTTAGGTAATTTACTAGGGGCAATCAAGCCAGCAATTGAGATGTCTGCTTCATCTGAGTATGATAGAAGTCTGTACTTCATTGCAGATGCTCATGCATTAACATCAGTGCGAGATCCTGAAAAATTTCATCAGTATGTTTATGAAATTGCTGCTACATGGATAGCTCTTGGCCTTGATATAAAAAAATCTATTTTCTTTAAACAAAGTGATGTTAAAGAAGTTTTTGAGCTAACTTGGCTTTTAAACTGTATGACTCCAAAAGGAGACCTGAACAGAGCTCATAGCTATAAAGATAGAGTTCAAAAAAATATTGATGCACAGAAAGATCCTGATTTTGGTGTAAATATGGGGCTCTTTGATTATCCAGTACTTATGGCCGCAGATATTTTACTTTATGATACGAATTTCGTTCCTGTTGGTAAAGATCAGATTCAGCATATTGAAATAGCAAGAAGTATTGCTCAAAGAACGAATGAATACTTCGGTGATGGAACACTTATTGAACCTCAGGAAGTCATTCAAAAAGAGGGCTCTTACATTCCAGGTCTTGATGGAAGAAAAATGAGTAAATCATATGGAAATATTATTCCATTATGGGGAACTGAGAAAAAACTCAAAAAAACTATTAACAAAATAACGACTGATAGCTCTCCGGAAGATGCCCCTAAGAATCCAGATAATTGCTTGATAATGGATTTATATAAATTATTTGCAAATTCAGAAGAAGTTATCGCCTTGGAAAAAAGATACCATGATGGAATTGGATGGGGTTATGCTAAGTTAGAATTATTTGAAGTCGTTAATAGATATTTACAAGGGCCTAGAGAAAAATTTCTCACACTTATGGAAGATAAATCTCAAATTGATGTGATTTTAAAAGAAGGTGCTTTAAGAGCTCAAGATATTGCAAGTGATACGATGAAACGTGTTCGTGCTAATATGACAAATTTTTAAGTTTAAAGAGGAAAATAATGAAAAAAATTACCGTAAGCCCAGAAGAGCAATTAAAAGAAATAAAGCGTGGAACTGTTGAGATTATTCCAGAAGAAGAATTATTAAAAAAATTAAAAAAATCTTATGATGAAGATAAGCCACTTATCATTAAATTAGGAGCAGATCCATCAAGACCAGATATTCATCTCGGACATACTGTATTACTTCAAAAAATGAAAGTACTGCAAGATTTTGGACATGAGATTCATTTTCTTATTGGAGATTTTACCGCTAAGATTGGTGATCCAACAGGAAAGTCTAAAACAAGACCTATCCTTACAGATGAAGAGGTCATTGAAAATGCAAAATCTTATACCCAACAAATTTCTAAAATTCTTGATATTGAAAAAACTAAAATTGACTTTAATAATGATTGGATTAATAAACTCTCGCCAATTGAGATGATAAAATTAATGGCCAAGGTAACAGTATCCTCTCTACTTGAGCGAGACGACTTTTCTAAAAGATATAAAGCACAAGAAGCTATTTATATGCATGAGTTTGCATATCCTCTCATGCAAGGTTATGACTCGGTCGCAATGAAAGCTGACTTAGAACTTGGAGGAACAGATCAAACCTTTAACCTTCTTATGGGAAGACATTTGCAAAAAGCATTTGATCAAGAACCACAATGTATTTTAACTATGCCTATTCTTGAGGGAACTGATGGTGTGCAAAAGATGAGTAAATCGTTAGATAATTATATCT
>CAYFHZ010000235.1:0-5586 GCA_964342535.1 uncultured Bacteriovoracaceae bacterium
AAATATGGCGTATTTTAAGCTTAAGATTCTTCAAGTATGCGGATTTTTGAACTCTAAATATGTGCCAATGGAATTTTAATGACTTAACCTAAAATGTTACAGAGGCAAGTAATTGTTTATTATTTGAACAGATTTATTTATTGCTTAAAGTATAAACAATTGATTGTAACCTAATAAGCTAATTTTACGTTCTTTTAAATGGCATTGTTCTTGTACATTTAATAACTATACAAAATGGAGAATGCCTAATGAAACGTATCTTACTGGTGGCGCTATCACTTTTCACCTTTAGTAGCTTGGCCCATAATATGAGCCGTGATACCAAAGTCAAATTTATTAAAAAATCTCTAAAACCTTTTTACACTGAAGAAGTTTCCACAAATGATATTGAGATATCTGCTAATCCATTAAGTTTCAACTATTCATTTCAAAAACTCAGGCAAGAATCAGGTGATCATGATATAGATAAATTAAATATTCAAGTTCTGATTAACAATACACCTCATGAGATTGAATGTGATATGATGACAATTGAAGTCGAAGGCAGTCCCTGCCTATATATCATGGTTTTCGAGGACTGCACTCATGAAAATTTAGAAACCTTTGATGAGTCAGAAATTTTATTAGAAACTCAACAATGGAATGACTTTAAATATTAATTACTTTCTTAAAGCAATTTTTAAAACTTCATCAAAATGTTTAACTGGATAAAACTTCATTCCCTTTCTGTGGGCAGTTGGAACTTCTTTTAAGTCTTTTTCATTATCAGAAGGAAGAATAATTTCTTTTATACCTGCTCTTTTGGCAGCTAATACCTTTTCTTTAATTCCACCGACTGGCATAACCTTACCTGTTAAACTTAACTCTCCTGTCATGGCCACATTCCCTCTAACTTTTTTATTCTTTGAAAGAGAATATAGTGCTAGTGCCATTGTAATACCTGCACTAGGACCATCTTTTGGAGTTGCTCCCGCTGGTAAGTGAAGGTGAACTTGATGACTATCTAAGAAATCTAATGATTCTTCTGCTGTTTTGTCATTCGAAGGTTTCGATTTTGTTTTTGTCGACCTTGTAATTCTTATTTGCTTAGCTTTATCTTCAATTTCATCTTGTAAAAGTTTTTGAACATAACTATAGGCAATATTAGCAGACTCATTCATGACATCACCCATCTGACCTGTAAGTTTATACCCCTTACCTTTGATCGGTAATGTTTCAATGAAAAGAATTTCTCCACCATAAGCTGTCCAAGCTAAACCTGTAACAACTCCAGGATTGAGTGGTTTTTGTGCCACTTCAGATTGAAATCTTTTCGGTCCAAGAATCTCTTCTAGATCCTTAAGAGTAGGAGAAAATTTCTTGTGACCTTTTTTAGCTGTAACTTTTTTAAGCGCAGCATGACGACATAATTTCGCAACAAATTGTTCCATCCGTCTTACACCTGGCTCTCTCGAGTAATCATTTATTAATGATTTTAATGCAGCTTGGGTCAGGCCAAAATCTTTTGTCGTCAAACCATGTTTTTTCAATTGCTTTGGAATAACCCATTTAGAAGCGATACTAAGCTTCTCTTCCATTGTATAACCACTTAATTCTATTAATTCCATTCTATCTAATAAAGCTTCTGGAATTTCTCCAACATAGTTAGCTGTAGCAATAAAAAGTACTTTAGATAAATCAAATGGAACATCAAGATAATTATCAATAAAAGTTTTATTTTGTTCAGGATCAAGTACTTCTAAAAGTGCTGACCCTGGATCTCCCTGATAGCTTCTTCCCAGTTTATCGATCTCATCCAACATGATAACTGGATTATTTACTTCAACTCTTTTTAATGCTTGCAGAAGTTTACCTGGCATTGCTCCAACATAAGTTCTTCTATGTCCTTTGATCTCAGCTTCATCTCGCATTCCACCAAGTGAAAAACGATAAAACTTTCGACCTAAGGCATTCGCAATTGATTGCCCCAAGGAAGTTTTCCCTACGCCTGGAGGACCTGCCAAGCATAAAATTGTTCCATCATATTCAGGCTTGAGTTGCCTCACGGCCAAGAACTCAAGTATTCTTTCTTTCGCTTTTTCAAGACCATAATGATCTTTTTCTAAGACTTTTTTTGCACTACTTATTTCAGCATTATCTTCAGTTTCTTTATCCCAAGGAAGATCAATCATCCAATTTAAAAATGTCCTTGTAATATTGTATTCAGGAGATGAGTCAGGAATAGACTCAAGCCTTTCAAGCTCTTCCATTGCTGCTTTTCTTGCATCTTCTGGTAAGTTAATTTCATCTAAGGCTGCTTTAAACTTACTTATATCTCTTGATTTATCATCCTCATCCATTCCAAGTTCAGAACGAATAACTTTTAATTGTTCTCTTAAAAAGTATTCTCTTTGATACTTATTAACTTTATCATTAACTTCATCAGTAATTTTCTTCTGAATGTCAGCAACATCTTTTTCTCTTTTTAAGTACACTAGAAGTTTTGCAAAACGTTTTTTCACAACAAGTGTTTCCAAAAAGTCTTGTGCCTCAGGTACATCCAGGGATAATGCAAATGCAACAAGATCTGCGAGTGAGCCTGGGCTAGGTGAATTAAGCATTGCAAGCTTCATTTCTTCATTAAAGTATGGGTTTATTTCACTTAATTTTTTTACCTGGTTAATGACAGATCGTGTATAAGCATCTAATTCCTCATCTGATTCTTGAACATCTTCAAATATATCAGCTTTAACAACAATCAATGGATTTTCTTTTATAAAACTAGAAACCCTATACCTTTTTAATCCATGAACGAGAAGATTTACTGATCCATCAGGAAGTTTTAACTTCTTAACAACCTTACAATAAACTCCTACTCGGTAAATATCATGTGAAGAGAGTTCTTTTATCGTATCATCATAAGCTTCCATCTCATATTCTGCAACATCTGCTCCGGCTGGCATTTCAATATCATCATCATCACCATCAACAATAAACTCTTGACCTTCTTTAAATTTAACGAGGTTTAAAGCCACATATCCAACCTTACTAACCATTGCATCAAGCTCAGGAGTATACTTATCTTCACTTAAAATTATCGGAGCGATCATTCCCGGAAATATAGGACTATTTACTATAGGAATAACAACAAGTTCATTTGCCACTTCATTATCAACTACTGCTTGTTCTGTATTTACTTTTACTGAGTCTTTACCAGACATAAATTTTCCTTTTATTTTTTAACGTCTATAACGAGTCTTCCATGATTTTCAAGATGGAAAATATCGAAACTTACTTTTTGAGTAAACGACAACTCAACCGATAATTGGTTTTCATCTAAAGTAAAAAAATCAATATTTTTAAGATACTTAATGTTTTTCAACTTTTCTTTTTGTGTTGCAAGAGTTGTATTGAAAAAATCTATATAAACTTTTTTTTCTTTACTAGAAATTTTTCCATATACCTTAGGTGGCTTATTCGTTGTAAAATCAAAAACGATTCTCTCATACCCCCTTGAAGCAACAAAACTATTCCTGATACCTTTAAGTTGCTGCTTATCAAGGTTTTGTTGTGAATGAAACACACCTTTGTCAAAAAAGATTGATCTTTTTTTAGAACTTATCTTCCAAATTCTTTCTTGTAGTAAATCTTGCCCATAACAAAATGATGTTAATGAGATTGTTATGAGTAAAAAATTGAATATGCCGGTCATATAACCTCTTCCTTGGTTAAATAGATTCCTTTAAATGGTATATAAAAATTAATATTTAGACAAAATTTTATGAATATTATTATTAATAAAGCTCAAAGCAATGAGAATTAAAAAACCTAAAACAAAACTCATTGCAGAGCCTCCTGGTGGCCCTTTTTTATTTATGTCTTCAATTGTCCCGCAAGAAACACCAGGAACACTACTATCGCCCTGTGACTCACCGCCATATATTCCATTGATACTTACATAAGGTTGTGCTGAGTAACTAACTGTTCCTTCCACGCAAAGTGCATTGTCTTCATAAGGGTAATCAGAAAATGTTTGGACTAACTCAAAATCTTCATCACTCAAGGACCCAACCATTCCATTGATTGTATAACTTCCTTTTTTTCCTAATATTAAATTAGGAGATGAAAAGATTTCATAAATATAATCCGAGTCAAATGCCACAGGAAAAACAACAAAACTAAAAATATTTTCAGAAGAATCATCAGATAATTCTAGCTCAATGCTTAAATGACTTTGCTTCTTATCACTATTTCCACTTGTTGCCAGTTCATATTTTTCAAAGCTCAAATCTGATCTTTTTGCATAAACTACAATATCGTAGGCACTTTTATGATCAACTGCATTTAAAGTAACTTTTAAAGTATTTGTACTATCTAAAGTGTCGTATGAACTTAGATCTACTGTATAGTAATCACCTCTTCCCTCAGTAGCATTAATAACCTCATCAGCTGAAAAATATCCTTGAAACAAAAAATTTGTTTTATTTTTCTGGTTGAGTTGATAGTAATTGGTATCTTCAGCAAATTTATTTGAATAATAAGTTGAGTCTAAGTTCTCATCACATTTAATAGAAAGATCACCAACATCTATATAGTCTTCTGATTCAGATAATATATATATCTGTGGTCTTCCCTTAGATCTCGGCCCACATTTGGTTACAAAAGATGAAGTAAAATTACTTTGAGCACAAAGTGAATTATTAATATTCATATAGTAATCTGGCAAAGTTGAAGTATTCAGAATAGATGATATTTTTAAATAATACGAATGGTCCACTGGCAAATTCTCTATATAAAAAACACCATTCTCATCAGTAATTTGTGATTGAATAACTTTATTCTCTATCGCTGAAAAAACTTCTACTTGAAGTCCAAAAATAGGAACATTATCACCCGCAAGGACTCTTCCTGTAAAAACCCCTGAATGCTCATTTATTGAATACAATGATTGTATGGCCGCAATGTCATCCTCATGAATTTCATGTTGCTCTTTAAAAATTGAATACATCATAGTGGAACCAATCGTCTCGGAGTGGGCAAGACCTAAAAAGTGGCCAAATTCATGGGTGAGAACATCACCTAAGTACGCTTGATCTTGTGAGCTTTCACTAGGATCTAAGGTTAACTCAATAGAACTAAATGAACTTTGATTTACTAGTATATCTGCCGAGTTTATTGATCCACTTTTCTTATTATATACAAGTGAAGTAATTGCAATAATTCCACTACCAAAATAAGAATAATCTGAAGTAAACCTTAAAGTGTTAACCGTAGAATTTCCTACACTACCTAACGAAGTCGAGTAATTTGTCTTTATTTTATATGAAGACACAAGATTCCACTGTGAAGCTGACTGTGAGATAATTTGCTTAATTCGATAAGCAATATACTCTTTTGTTGTCATTCCTAAATTGGTAATAGTGCTGGTGCTTACATCAAGTTTTATGTTTGTATTTGCAGGAGTAGCATCAGCTTCGAGAACGAGATTATTATCACCCACTGACCATTTTATACTTTCTCCAGATTCTGATTTGTTAACAACATAGCCCATTGCTATATTGATATAAAATAAGCAGAATAGAAGAAATGATTTTTTCATTAAGTTAT
>CAYFHZ010000236.1:0-5533 GCA_964342535.1 uncultured Bacteriovoracaceae bacterium
ATCTAAACCGACAATAGGACGGGTCCAACGCCATATGGTTCCATTATGTAAGCTCAAATGCTTTAAGTCGACACTAACATCTCCCAAGTCTTCAGCAAGCATTACAGGATAGTCCTCTAAATTTTCTTCATAAAGTTCAAGTAAAGAATCTTCGATATAGCCACTACCAAGAGTCACTCGTTTGATTGAATGTCCCTTGTTAGACTTGGCATCAATATCTACAGCTTGTTCAAAAATAGCAATTCTCGATTCATCCCATAACTCCTTACCAAAAAAATATGGCGAGTTAGCTGAAACAGCGATAAGAAAAGGAACTGCTATACATGAGGCATTATAATACCTTTTTCCATTCTCTTGGTTAATTCCTAAATGTACTTGTAAACTTGTTGCTGCACATTCCGCTATGACACTATCCATATACATATAGAGTGAATCTTTTCCTTCAAGTCGAATATAGAGAGGTTTGCCATCTCTCATTTTCATGACTTGTTTATTCATAACTGAATATCGATTATGGGGAGATAAATACTCCATGGATAACATATGTGGACGAAGAGATGGAAGAGTACCAACTAATAAAGCATGTTTTTTATTATCCTCAGCGACTTCAGTACATAAACTCCAAAGTCTTGTCATTTCTTTTTCTAATTTTTGAAAACATCCCTTCTGAATAAGATAAGGAGAACTATTCATTTCAAAATTAAATTTGGCTATTTCAGGAACAATTTGTTCATTATCTACTTGTTCTAAAAACTCTGGGGAGAATGGATCAGGCAACATATTACTATCAACCAGCCACGCCTCAAGCTCAATTCCCGTCTTAAAGACATTTTTTCGAAATTTTTTTTCAACAAACCAAGATCTCAAAATAGACATCTCTTCTTGAAGCTTCGTTTCAAAGAGTTTTATATCTTCTTCTTGATACCCCTCATTTGCACCAATTTCCTTTCCCATCTTCACTCTCCCTGTGAAGCTTTATCTTAGCAAATTTATAAAAAGATGACAGGGAAAAAAATAAATTAATACATATGATAGACTTCTTTCATTTCATCATAAAGAAGCTTCATTTTTTTATCAATTTCAGGGTGATTTTTATCTTCCGGTTCATAAACAAATCTTTCCGGTCCCATTTTTTTGAGCATTAACTTTGTTTGCCAAATATTATCTCTAGGCATATTTAGATCAGAGTGAAATTCAAAGTTTTTTAGAACTTCAGGATCGATAAAATCTTGGATCGAGTTAAAGTATTCATCATTATAAATCTTCTTACCATTATCTAAACGAGTATATCCCCTTACAACATAATCAACAAAAACAACATCACACTCAAAAGCATCAAAAAGATAGTTTATTGCCCTTAGTGGAATAATATCTCCACAGGTAGCAATATCGAAATCAACACGAAAAGTACAAATCCCATCTGGAGATGAGGCATCTGGGTAGGTATGACTCGTTAAATGTGATTTCGTCAAATGTGCCTTAACAGCGGAGCCAGCAGACACAGTTTCCCATTTTCCACCTTTAACATCACTCATTAGTGTCATTGTCGAAGCACCAACTGGGTCATAGTCCATTTTTGACTCTGAAATAATATCTGAGTCGATAATTTCACATATCTTTCTAGAGATTTCCAAGATTTTTTTACTACTATATTTCTCATCAATCCAGTTAATATAGTCTTCCTTTTGTTTATCATCAAAAGTAATACAAAAATCATACAGATTAAATGAAAGTATTTTAGTTAAATTATTAAATCCAGAAAGTTTAATTTTTTCTTCAGGCGAAACAAAACCCATGACCGTGCTCCATAAAAGAAGGGAGTACACAGTACTCCCCTCAAAAAGTTATAAATTTACTTATTAAATTAATCCAAGCTCTTTTACAGTATCTCTCTCAGTTCTAAGTTCGGCCAAAGTTGTTTCAAACTTTTCTTTACCAAAAGCGTTGTGTTCAACAGATTCTACCACTGTTAATTTTCCGTTTTCTACACGACATGGATAAGAGAAGATAAGTCCTTCATCAACACCATACTGACCATTAGATGCAAGACACATAGAAAAAGTTTCCCCTGCAGCTGTATCATGAGTTAAGTTATAAACACCTTGAACACAAGCATTTGCAGCTGAAGCAGCAGAAGAAGCTCCTCTCGCTTTAATGATCGCAGCCCCTCTTTTTTGAACAACAGAAATAAATTCACCTTTTAACCAAGCTTCATCTGTAATAACTTCAGCAGCTGATTTTCCACCAATTTTAGTGTTATAAAAATCAGGATATTGAGTCGCTGAATGATTACCCCAAATTGTCATATTAGTAACTTCTGTTACATCGACACCTGCTTTTTGTGCAAGTTGTGTTTTAGCTCTGTTCTCATCAAGAGTCGTCATAGCGAAAAATCTATCTTTCGGTAATCCAGATGATTCCATTGCAATTAAGCAATTTGTATTACATGGGTTACCAACAACAAAAAGTTTACAATCATCAGCACCATGTGCAGCCATTGCTTTACCTAGTGGACCAAAGATACCACCATTAACTTTAAGCAGATCAGCTCTTTCCATTCCATCTTTTCTTGGAACAGCACCAATCGCAAGAATCCAATTTGCATCTTTAAATGCAACTTCCATCTTATCTGTACAAACTATATTTTTAAGAAGTGGAAAAGCACAATCGTCTAATTCCATTTTAACACCCTCAAGTGCACCAAGTGCTTGAGGTAGTTCCAATAATTGCAGTTCAACCTCAGTCTCAGGTCCAAACATTTGTCCAGAAGCAATTCTAAAAAGGATTGCATAACCTATTTGTCCTGCAGGACCAGTAACTGCTACTTTAACTCGTTTAGTTGCCATCTTAAATCTCCTTATATGATTAATCTCGCCAATTATAAAAGAATAATCTCTAAGAGTAAATGATTGTTCATAGACAACAAACAGAAAGAATTCTATTATATTCAGTATTCATATAAATATAGGAGCAAAGTGTCATGAGTGATACACCGAGCGAAAACAAAAATAATAATAGACGTAGAAATAATTATAGAAAAAGAAATAATAACAGAAGAAGAAATAACCAGCAGGATAAATCTAAATCTGTAGAGTCAAATGATGGACAAGTACAAGCTAAATCTAACTCAAGACCTAACAATAGAAATAACAATAGACGTCAATCAAATAAAAATAGAAGACCAAAAACTTTAAGCCCTGCAAAGACGTTACAGAAGTATGATAATTTACTTGAGCAATATCTTGTGGCGCGAAAAAAGTATTTTGATATTTGGGGCCGTGGTAAAGATAAACAACTACAAAAAGTTGAACGCAATTATCAACAAGCCTTACAAAATCTACGAAAATTTGAAACTGACCTTCTGGACTGGCAAAAAGAAGTTCTAACCCCAAGACTTAACGCCTACCCTGAAGATCGACAGTACTCTAAAAGCCGTGAAGTTGAGCCTACAGGTGATATCGTATCTTTTGTTGGTGAGTTTGAAGATCCACACCTTCTTCCAACACAAAAAGCATCTAATTGGGCGACTGACACAGAAGAAAGTACTGGTTCTATCGAAGATTACCAACGATACAAAGATGGTATCATTCCTCAGTAAAAATATATAGATGAAAAATAGTGAAAAACCTGGGTAAAAGAAATATTAATTTCTAGAACCCAGATTAGTTATAACTATGAATTAGATGATAATTTATAAGCAGGTGCTGTTTCGAAACTTCCAGCTTCGGTAGAAGATGCAGTGGCCGAGTTATTTAGATCAGTAATTCCAGAATTTACTTCCTCCAAACTAAGGTAGTTATTCAGTGTTTCTTCTTGATCTAATAAAATAGCCGTTTTCAGCTCCTTAGGATCAATATCAAGAACTTCTGAAACCTTAACTAACATCTTTAACGGTATATTACATAAAGCCCGCTCAACGTTACTAATAAATTGGCCGTTTTTATAACCAAGTAAATGCGATAATTCCGACTGTGAATAAGACTTTGGATGTTGAAGTCTTTTAGTACGAATTAGTTTAGCAATGTTTTTAAAACAACGCATTTTGTCTCCTCTAGGCAATTATGGTGATTGATATAATAATCATTTTTTCCAGAAAGTCTTTAATAATCTTGAAAAAAACTATAAAACTATACTGCCAAAAAAAATGTAAAAATAAAATGAGAGGAAAATTTTGAAAACACTTGTGTCGTGGAATGTCAATGGAATTAGGGCCTGCGTTAATAAAGGGTTTAATGAGTGGGTTGCCAAGAAAAAACCGGAAATAGTATGTTTGCAAGAAATAAAAGCAACTGAAGAGCAATTTCAAGAAGTCGTTTCACTTTCTAAATATCATCAATATATACTTCCAGCTGAGAAAAAAGGTTACTCAGGAGTTGCCATATTAAGTAAGGAAGAACCAGTGAAAATTCATTACGGACTAGGTATAGAAAAATTCGACTCTGAAGGCCGGACACTTATTGCAGAGTATGATGATTTTGTACTTATCAACGGTTATTTTCCAAATGGCCAACGTGATCATAACCGTGTTCCTTATAAACTTGAATTTTATGCTGAAGTTTTAAAACGTTTTAAGAAGTATAGAAAGCAAAATAAAAATATTATTATCACAGGTGATTTTAATACCGCTCATCATGAAATTGATCTAGCGAATCCCAAAGGAAATAAAAAAACTACAGGTTTTTTACCAGAGGAAAGAGAGTGGATGGATAAATATTTAAATGCTGGAATGATTGATACCCTGAGATTTTTTCATCCAGAAAAAGAAGGTGAATATACTTGGTGGACCTATAGAAATAATTGTAGAGAAAGAAATATTGGCTGGCGTATCGATTACTTTATGGTGAACCAGGAAATGCAAAATTCTTTAAAGGCATGTGAACACTTACCTGATGTATTAGGAAGTGATCACTGCCCTATTTTATTACAATTAAAATAAATTTATAGTAATATTTGTTCTTCTAAATTTTCAAGTTCTGCTTCTAGGACTTGAATTTTTTCAGAAAGTTCTACATTTATTGATTGACCACTTTTTTCAATTGAATCAGCATCTTTTTTAAGTTCGACTAATTCTTCTTTTAGAGTCTTAAACTTTTTAACCATTTCTAGGTCTGTAATTAACACTTCATTTATCTTTGCATAAGTAAATCCATATGGATTTGCAGCACCGTAGTGAATATCTTGCTCTTTATCAAGTTCAATAAGATTACCTGTTGAATAATTTGCTTGAAGTATAAGCTTGTTTGTAACGAGATCAAGAGTATGAATGATAACTGCACCTTTATGGCTTACTAAATAAAGTCTTGTTAATTGATTTTCACAAAGAACGATCTCTTGATTAGAGTCTTCTTTATTAACTAAGAAAGCTTTATTTGTAATATCACAAACACCTACATTTCCATTTATCATATTCACTGCACTTATTTTTAAAACCCTTAAAGAATTGGTTTCAATACTTTCACTATCAGAAGAGATTGATTCAGTAGTTGTCTCATTTCCATCTCCTTCATCGGAACTAGAAGAACCTGTTGATGAT
>CAYFHZ010000237.1:0-5523 GCA_964342535.1 uncultured Bacteriovoracaceae bacterium
AAAATTTTCATTAGAAAACTTAACTCCGAGGTCATTCCTATTAGGCAGTATGGTGACTTCCATTTTTATCAAGAACTGATTCTAAAAAAGAAAAACATTATCGTCTCTGGTTCTACTGGTAGTGGAAAAACCACATTTACAAATAGTTTATTATCACTAGTTCCTAAAGATGAACATATTATCACTATAGAAGACACTAAAGAACTTATTCCACCGACTCAACTGACAACTGCTCTTTTGGCAGATCAAGAAAATAAAAATAAATCAATGAAGAGTTATATGAATTATGCTCTTCGTATGTCCCCAGAAAGAATCATTATTGGTGAAGTTCGAGGAGAAGAAGTTGCACCCATTTTGTTGGGACTTAATACTGGCCACAATGGAATGATAACAACTGTCCATGCCAATAGTGCACTCGATGCCATAAACAGACTGGTTTTACTTTTCAAACTATATAGTGAAGTTGATATCAATTATGACACAATCTTAAAATTAATTACTAAAAACATTGATTATGTAATTCATATTGAGAACAAAGAGGTTGGACAAATTATAGAAGTTTTCAACTCAGAAGGTGGGCAAATATTCCATGAGAATATAAATTTAAGCAATAATAATCAATTTCATCAAAAGATTAGTTCATAATGAGAAATTTATCTTAAAATAAGGTATAATTTTTCCATGAGATTACAACTTTTTGAATTTGGCGATTTAAGTTTTCCTCCTAAGGTTTATCATGAATTCTTACGATCATTTATGGGACTCCTATATAGAAAACTGAAGATTCATCATTTATGGATAGAACCCCTTAATAACTTTATTAAAAACGACAATAATATGCTTCATGACCCCTGTGCTGGGAGTGGAGAAGTAAATCTTTATATTAAAAATGAAATGAATAAGGCCAAGTTAGAATTTAAATTTATTCTATCAGATATTATGACTGATACCGTTCCCCTCTTTGCGAAGACAATAAATAATCTAAAAGATGAAAATATTTATTATATTGAACAATCTGTTAATCTACTTGATTTTCAAAACAATGAAAATTATAGCAAAGTATTTATCAACTCCTTTCACCACTTTACCCCATCTCAAGTGAGTAAAATCCTTGAGGAACACTTTAAAATAAAAAAAGATATTATTGTCTTGGAATACTGTCAAAGATCATTAATGAGTTTTCTATCAATGATAGCTGGTCCTCTATTAAGCTTAATTCTTTTTCCCTTTATTATTAAAAGGAAGCATTTCTTTAGTGCTTTTGTTTTTGTTTATTTACTTCCAATCATTCCCCTAATGCTACTTTGGGATGGCATTATCTCATCTTTAAGGACTTATACAAAAAAAGATTTGCAAAAGCTTATGAAACAATTGCAAATCTCTGATTATAAAATAATTGAGTCCCGTAAAAGAAGTCTTCTCTACCCTTCTGGAGTAACTGCGGTTCAAATTATCTTTTAAGCTTTTTATAAGAAATTCGATGAGGTACTTCAGCGGCATCTCCAAGTCTTCTTTTCTTATCTTCCATATAGTCTGAGAAATTCCCCTCAAACCAAGTAACTTGCGAATCACCTTCAAAGGCCAGAATATGTGTTGCAATTCTATCTATAAAATATCTATCGTGGGAGATAACAACGGCACAACCAGCATAATCTTCTAATGCTTCTTCAAGTGCTCTAAGAGTATTGACATCAAGATCATTTGTAGGCTCATCTAGCAGCAATACATTTCCACCTTCTCTTAGCATTCTAGCTAAGTGAACTCTATTTCTCTCTCCACCTGAAAGCTCTGAAACTTTTTTCTTTTGATCTTCGCCAGAGAAATTAAATTTTGAAACATAGGCCCTAGCATTAACTTCTTTCCCTGCAACTTCGATCACATCAAGACCATCAACAGCTGCTTCAAGAATTGTTTTATCCCCATCCATATCTCTACTCTGATCCACATAGGCCAGTTTAACCGTATCACCCACTACAAAATCACCACTGTCAGGTGTCTCTTGACCAGTTATCATTTTAAAAAGCGTTGACTTACCTGCACCGTTTGGACCAATAATACCTACAATTCCCCCTGGAGGCAGTTTGAAATTAAGATCTTCATACAAACATTTCTCTCCAAATGATTTGGCAACATGATCTGCATTAATAACGACATTACCCAGACGTGGGCCATTTGGAATGAAAAGAGAGTTCGTTTCATTTCTTTGCTCTTTTGTTCCATCTTCAAGCATTTTATTATAATTGTTAATCCTAGCTTTACCTTTGGCCTGTCTTGCTTTTGCTGAAGAGCTAATAAATTCAAGTTCTTTTTTAAGAGCTTTTTGTCTTTTGGATTCTGTTTTTTCTTCTTGCTCAAGTCGTTTTGTTTTTTGCTGAAGCCAAGAAGTATAATTTCCCTCAAATGGAATTCCATGACCTCTATCAAGCTCTAAGATCCATCCTGCAACATTATCTAAAAAGTATCTATCATGGGTAATAGCTATAACAGTTCCTTTATAGTTTTGAAGATGTCTTTCTAACCAATAAACTGTTTCAGCATCAAGGTGGTTAGTAGGCTCATCCAGTAAAAGAACGTCAGGCTCTTTTAGAAGTAGTCGACAAAGTGCAACCCTTCTTTTTTCTCCACCAGAGAGCACACCACATTTTTGATCTGATGGTGGACATCTTAACGCATCCATTGCCAATTCCAATTTTGAGTCTAAATCCCAAATATTATAAGCATCCATTTTATCTTGTAACTTTCCTTGCTCTTCTAAAAGAGCATCCATATCTGCATCAGGATCAGCAAATTTTTCATTAATCGCTTCATAATCATTTCTAATCTGAACGAGTTCTGCACAACCTTCTTCTACAACTTCTAATACTGTTTTTTCAGGATCAAGTTGAGGTTCTTGCTCTAAGTACCCAACACTCACATCTTTATTCATATTAACATCGCCATTAAAATCTTGATCTATACCAGCAATGATTCTTAAAAGAGTAGATTTACCTGAGCCATTAAGACCTAGGACACCAATTTTAGCCCCTAAGAAAAAAGATAAAGAAATGTCTTTAATAACCGTCTTCTTTCCAGGGTATGTCTTTGATACACGGTGCATCCCAAAAATAATTTTTTGACTCATTTACTATTCCTTTCGTTGAATTTTTCACCATTCAAACAGATTTTTATGAATCAGTAAATCTTTTAAAAGCCAAGCTGTCCCATAGCTGAATATGTCATATAAAGAAATCCAATAAATACAAAGAAAAGAATAAATAACAACTTAAAAGCTAAAAGCATTTTTTTAAATAATTGAATTTCATGCTCATATAAATCCCAACACTCATACATGAGTTCATGAAAATCATTCTCACTCAGACCTCCCACTTCTTTTATATGCTTAACCATACCTTCAACTTGTTTACGGATAGGAAGCATCACTTTTGTCCAACTTATTTTATTTACTTTTGATTCTTCTAAAACTTCACCAAATGGCCTTGAACTTAACATAAGTCCCCTAAAAATATTCATCGATTGAATGAGCTGCTCGGCTGAACGCAATTTAAATCGCTTATAAGAATAAAAAAGAACAAGAAAACCTATTGAACCCGTTAATTGCCAAAAAAGCAGGAAAATCATTGATAGGTACTCAAAATGAATATTTAGGCTCAATTCTAGTTGAAATAAGAAAAACCAAGTAAATCCAGCTACAAAAAAATATTGAAAAAAGAATCCCAGCAGCTCAGACTTAATCTCGACTTCAACCTTATAAGACCTTCGAACAGCTGACCTAATCTCCTGTAGTGATTTATTGGTATTAATGCCGTATTTTCTTCTCAGAATGATAAGCTTTTCAATGATTTCGCTATAAAATAAGAACCTAGGAACCTTAGCTCCAGAATGTATCTCACTGCGTAAATAATCAATCATCTGATAATATTGAGCTCTCAACATAAGCCTTTCTCGAATTGAATCAAACTCCCTAAAGTCAATAACGAGAACTAAACTTAACAAATAGTAAGAAATAATAATCAAAAAAACATATAAAATCCCATCCATCTTACTTGTCCTTCTAAAAAACCTTGACAACTATGAGCGTCATGTGAAAAATTGCTGACATGGACAGACAGACTACTTTGGAGTCCAAGTCAAATCTACAAAATAAAGACTTATTCATTCACAATTTCAATAATGAACTTAAAAGTCTCAACAATGTTGACTTAGACCGACTCCTTAAAAAATTAAATTTTATATGCTTAGAGCTCGACCCTTATAACTGTAATGAACTAAGTGTTGAGGAACAAAATATTCTAGAAGAATTTCAACTAGATATTTACCTTAATAATCCTTTTGAGCTAACTCGCTATTTATTACAAATGCTCAACCATGTAGAAATTGAAATGAAAAAGAGACTTAACTAATTATGTACCACCAAAATCGGACCCACTCAAACAGACAAGCTTTAAAGACTTATGATATTCATCCAACCTCAATTAAACAAATCCAAAGAGGTCATCCCTGGATAACGATTGATCAATACTCTGAGAAATTTCACCCGAAAGAAAGATTTATAATCGCCGCAAATCGCCATAAACCGTTTGCACTTCTTCTTCATGATCCAGCTCATAAGGATGTACGAGCAAGAGTATGGGCAACTGAAGGTAATTTTCAAAAACAGATCAAATCATTTAAAAATGATCTAATCGCTAGAATTAGAAAGGCTGTTACTAAAAGGTCAAAATCTCAATTTACAAAAGATAGAAATCACTTCTACCTTATTTTTGCAGAAGGTGATGATATACCTGGAATTCTAGTTCACTACCTAAATGGCGAACTTGTTATTCAGTTCTATATGGATTTTTGGGAACAGTATAAAGAATTTTTCATACAAAATTTAATAAAGGAGACAAATCAAATCATGAATTTAGATATATCTTTTGAAAATATCTGGATTCAAAAAAGATCTGCCCATAAAATGCCTGCAAAGTGCTCTGATCATAATACTTCATTTCGCAATATTGAAGTTAGTGAATTTGGAGTCAATTATAAGGTCACTTTAGGTAAATATTATGATCATGGTATTTACACAGATATGGCAGCAATTAGAAAAAGAATTACTCCTACCCTATCAAAAGCAAAGTCAGTTTTAAATTTATATAGTTATACAGGGGCTTTCTCACTCTATGCTATGAAGTTAGGCGCTGAAGATGTCGTAAGTGTAGATCTATCTCAGGAATACCTCGATTGGTTAGATGAAAATATTAAACTTAATGAAGATTTTAAATCAGAAGCTCATCAATCAGTATGTGGATCAACGAAAGAAGTGATTAAAAATCTTAAGTCAGAGAAGAAAACTTTTGACTTTATTATTTCAGATCCACCATCAAGCTCTTCTGATGGCAACAAACGTACCAATGCACTTCAGGATTATCAGGAACTGCTACCTCAATTTTATGAGCTTTTAAATCCAGAAGGAAAATGTCTCGTCTTTATTAATACTCATAAAATATCACTGCGAAAGTTTGAAGAAAAATTAAAAAAAAT
>CAYFHZ010000238.1:0-5513 GCA_964342535.1 uncultured Bacteriovoracaceae bacterium
TTCTTCGGTAATTTAGAGGGAATGAGTAGAAGTTTGTTAAGGGAAATATCCAGTGCTTTAACTCTTTCTACTAGGATGTCCCTTTCTAATTGGCTGACCGCCCCGAGGATCGCAAAAATTGCTGAACCAAGCGGTGAGTCTGTATCAATATTTTCAGAGATCGAAATAAAAGAGACATCAAGATTTTTGAATTCAGATAATGCATTTAATAGGTGAGTGACAGATCTTGCGTACCGGCTAAAACTATAAACTATGACCTTAGATATTTTACCTTCACGTACTTCCTTCATCATTTTATCAAGAGCTGGTCTTGATGCTTTTACACCAGATTGATTTTCATCTTGAAAAAGTTGGTAGTTAGATATACCATTTTTATTGCAATAATTTCGAAGGGCCCTAATCTGGGCCTCGAGGCCGGTTCCCTGGTTTCCAGTGGATACTCTCGCATAGACTGCGACAGACCTCTCGTCTTTGTTTTGTATATTCATAAAAATCCTTTATAAATAATTATGAGTTTGCAAATGCCAATTCTTCTAGAATTTTCATTTTACTTAACTCTGGTTCTTTTAGTTCTAACTCTTTAATTGCTGCTTTATCATTGCCATCACTTGTACAAATCCAATAAGATAGAGGCTCTGGAACAAGTTTAAGAAGTACCATTTCGTCATCTTGTAGTAAGACAAATTCACTATGAGATCCTTTGACGACCTCAATACTTTTTATCAAATCGACTTGGGCATTATTAAAATCAAAGACCTTTTGGAAATCTTTCCAGTCAATTTTCTTTTGTCTTAAAATATAAACACTTGTCGTATTTGGCATTAGAGCATTTTTTAACTCCTCATCTGATAAAAAATCCCTATAGTTTTGACTGATACAGTAGATTCCTGCATTGTATTTTCGCCATGTCCGGTAACACGTGATAACAAACTGCTTTGCCATCTCAGTTTTTAAAAGTCTTTCAGCTTCATCAACAATAAGAAGGTAAGGTCTTGCGAGATCACTTGCAGCCTCTTTTTGAAACTCAGCAGTTAATAGAAGTAGAAAAATATCTTTAAGTTCTGGATGACTTTCAAGCTCTTTTACCTCTACTGTGACGAGGTCTTTAGAAAGAGAGACATTAGATTGTCCATCAAGCATCTTTCCATAAGCAGTTTCTCCACACCAAGAATATAAAATCTGACCAAATTTATTCATCTCAGGGTCTTTATGATTATCTAACACATTTTTAAGATCAGACATTGTAGGAACTTTTCCTTTACTTTTTTCATAAGTGTAATAAATTGCTTGTTCAAGAAGTGCCTTTTCTCTTTTTGGTAGTCCTTTTTTTTCTTCATCTTTAAGGATGAGTTCAAGTACTGCAAGTACAAGTTTTATCTTTTCGGATGTAACTTCTTGGCCATTTTTTAGGTCGAATACATTAAGTTTAATTCCACTATTTAGAGTAAGGTCAATAAATTCACCATCGAGAACTTCGAGAAGCCTTTTTGAACTAGCTCCATTATCTATCCAAACAACCTTTGGACTTTTTCCATTAAAGGTTTGTCCATAAAACATCAGTATTATTTGTGAAATCGTAAAACTCTTTCCTGATCCGGTACCACCAAAACAAAGACCATTCCATGCTGGTAGTTTCTTTTCAAAAGGTGAATAGCTAAAAAGGGAGTTTCCTCTTGTCGGAATTAAACACACAGGATTATCTCCACCTGGCCAAGGGCCATAAAGCGGCATGAAATGTGTAGCATTACTAGATTTAACTTTGATATGTCTTAATCCCGTGCATAATCCAGGTATTGATTCCATAAATATGTCAAAGCAAGGTAATGTCTCTGAAACACCTTCAGATTGGTTCATTTCTCTAAATGCCTTAAGAACATCATCAGACCTCTCTTCAAGCTCATCTTTATTTGAAGCCCATATAATAACCGTAAAGTCAGTTGAAACTAATTTTTGAGTGCCTTCTACTAGTTCCCTGAGTAGTTCTTCTATGTCAGCCAATTTTGATTCACTTTCAATATCGGTGACATTTCCACCTCCAGAGGCCATGGATGTGGCAATACGCCTTTTTAGCTGTAAGGATTCTTGTTCCTTATTTTGGTCTAGAATCTGAATATTTTGGCTGATCCAAAAATGAAATGGAAGATTTGTAAATTCATCAACCATTGCACTATAAGTAAATCCCTCAGGAGGTGTCTTTAAAGTAATCGTTTTAAAATACATTTTACCAATTTTAAGACAGTCTTTTTGGGTTTCAATATCAGAGAGTGTCAATTGTGAAACTAGGCTTGGAGCAAACAAGTCAAAATTCTCTTTTAAATCTGTATGTCCTATTCGTTTAGACCTATCAAGGTTAAGGTATTCAAAACAAAGGTCAAACCATTGTTGTTGTTTTAGAGCTTTTGGCTTGAGCCCAGCATAGAAAAGTGATGCTTCTATTTTTTTACTTGAACGTAAAAACTTACTATAGTGAGCCTCATATTCTTGCTTGCTGATTGTTTCATAATGTTCTTTTTTTTCAAAAATAGCTCTTTTCTTATATTGAAAGGGCTTTCCTCTCATAAAAATGTACGTTTCAGGAATATAGAACTCATTTTTTTGATAGATCTTTTTGAAGTGTTTTAGTCTTGCATTAGAAATTGGCTTATAAATTAAAGGCGATTCTTTACATACATCCTTATGCTTTTTTATCAATCGATCAACATTTGAGGTTAACCTATAAAAAACTTGGAGTCTTAATCCTTCTTCTGCTGAAACAATCAAGTTTTCAATCTGACGGTTAAAAATATTTATTTCTTCTTCTGTTTTACAACTTATATCAAAACCTTGAATTTTAATACCACAACCAATTGATCCATCAGAGAATATCATAAAGTCATTTTTGTTTTCAAAATGCCAAAACGGTATTATTTCACTTAGTGATTTATGTTTAACCTTCATAAAACATCCTTTTCATTTTATTTTCGTATGGGGACTGTTCTGAAGCAGAGTGAAAACCTGTCGTGAGGTAAAACCTAATGAGGTGTTTTAGGTAATCATCTGCTTTTCCTCTTTTTCCAAAATAGAGACAGATAAGGAAAAATGCTGGAACACCAAGAATTATTGGTGTTCCAAAGCTAAGTTTTCCTAAAATTAAATTAAGAATTGCGCAAATAATAAGACATGAAATGAGATCAAGGGCTTCAAAGCCCCCGACCTTCATTTTTATATTAAGTCCTCTCTGAGTTGTAGATGTGTTTAATTCCACTAGAAACTTCCCGCACCAGATGCTGATTTAAGCCAATTTATGATCATTGGAGCAAAAAAACCTACAACAGATGCAAAAAGGATTAATACCATTCTCTGTTTAGCGGCTTGGTCTCCAGTTGCAGCAAGAATCGCTGCATAAACAAGTCCTAGGATGCTAATTGCCGGAAGAATGAAGCCAATTAATTGGCCAGTTAAACTATTTACTCTGTTGGCCAGGTCTCCTCCTCCAATTCCACCAACTTGGGCGAGGGCGGCCTCTGAAAGTAGAAACATTACTCCAAATATTGCTAGACTTAATACTACTCCAAAGTTAATCCTTTCCATCATGCCACCTTCTTTTCCAATTTGGGTAAAAGGAGTCTCATTGATCCATATCGGCCTATGGTGATTAGGATATCTCCATTGGTTTGTTGATTACTATGTCCATGGCCCATTTCAACTTTGTGGCTAAATCTTCCATTGATGGTTATTGGACAGTACACTTTGTAATTTACTTCACGGTTATTTGACTCTACTGGTTTTAAGTTAAAGACAGTTCTTGGCCCATCTAGAACTAATCTATATTCCCCGAATTGCTCATCATAAAATGCAACTCCTGCATGAAATTGAGCACCTGTATGAGGATCAACCCATGCTAAATTTTCTTTTGGTAATTTCTTTATTTTTTTATTCATTATGATTCCTAAATGTATTTTAATTAATGACTAACCTAACCCAACCACTTAATAGTTAAACTTTAATATTCTCCTTTGAGTTCATTTCGATAAGAATTAAATCTTTTAGTAGCCCTAGGCTTTCATTTATTCTTTTCTCAACCGTACTTAGGTGTTTTCCAGTTCTTACTGCGATTTCTTCATTTGAAAGGCTTTCCCAAAATTTAAGATGAACGATAGCTTTATTCTCATTATTTAGTTTATTCACCATATTTCCAATTAGATCTTTCATTTCGTTTGAAATTCCATTTCCTTTTTTATTTTTAGTAAAGGTTCTTTGTCTTAAGTATTCATTGTAGACATTTTCGTCAGATAGTTTTGTTAAGCCTCGCTGGTCAATATATGTGTGGTTGATCATATTTCTCTCTTTGATTAGTTGAAGTAATGCTTTTAGTACTCAGTAATATCAATTTTGAAATTGAACTTGGTTTCAATAGGGACTAGATCATTGGCACAAACCTGAAAAGTTGTTCGATTATAGTTTGAAATGATTTTTGATATTTCATATTCTAAATAGTCTTTTTGTGAACACTGATCTTTTATTCTTTCCACTTGACATAAAACCTTTAAACTACGGTCATTTATTATTTGAACCCTGTAAGTTCCTTTAGGAATGACTGCATTTCTTTTGGCCATATAAATATCTCGTTCAATGAAAAGTTGTAACCCATCTGTGTTTAACTTGTAAGTTTCATGGTACTCCTCACCGAAAAAGCAAATTCGATTTTTATTAATTGAAATTACTTTTTCGATTTCAGGAATGTTGTGTTTCATAAAATAATTCACTGTTGATTTCTCCTTTGTTTTTTGGTCTTCTTACTAGTAAGGGAAATCTGCTAGTTGAGAGTTAATAATTTGTTACTCTTTTTGTTAATTATTTCTTGTTAAGCCATTGTTTTTGTTTTCTTATTTTTGAATCGAATTTCTTTGATTTTTTTAATAGTTTGATTTTCGTTTTAAATCTGGCTGAGGAGAGAATTGTCCCAAGCTTTTTTATCGCCTTTGATTTCGTGGTTCTTACAGATCCATGGCTTGTATTAAGTATTTTCGCAATTTCTATATCTCGTATTAGTCTCCAGAATGAATATTTGAGAATTTCTTTTTCAAGAGGGGCTAATTCACTCATAGCGAGTAGTAAGGCATTTTCAACAGGTTCATTGTATTCACATTCTTGAAGATATCTTAATACCTCAGAGCGTTCGTAAACAGTCGGCGTATCCATATCATCAAAAAAAGCAAGATCATCTTTTATTTGACCTAAATCATAATCAAGATATTCACTCCAAGTTTTCGTTGACCAGAATTGTCCAAGCTTTGCTATTTCCCGATCAGACTTTTTTGTTCCATTAGCATTCAGCCAAGGCTGATCACTTGTTTTTAATGAGCTTTTTTCACGAGTTGTTAACATCGGACTAACAGAATCATCTATACTAGTAGAAGGTGGAATCATTTCCTTTGAAGTAATAACTTTTATGCTCTTGTTTTGTTCATCAAAAAATTCTTCTTTGATTGATATTGCATTATTCATTAAGGTCACCTTTGATAAGTTTAAGT
>CAYFHZ010000239.1:0-5489 GCA_964342535.1 uncultured Bacteriovoracaceae bacterium
TCTGCATTTTCTGTTTGAAAGGACTCACCATCTCCCCCGCCATCTTCTTCGTCATCACCTTCCCAGTAAGCAACTGTTTTAGAAAATCCTGCTTCATCCAATAGGTCCCTTAGCTCACTCATAACCCACATCCGCCATTCGTAAACAAAAACGTCTTTTCTCTTTTTTTCACCTTTTCTCTTAAAGTGAATTGCAAAACGACAATGATTATTGATGGGATTAAATTCCTGGCACTCCCAAAAGTACTTAAATCCGTCATGTTTCATAATATCAGTCATCACAGTTTGTGAATCAGGACCTCCAAAAAGGTCAATAAAGAAAACACCATCATCGTTTAGGGCCTCTTTAGCCGCTTTAAAATAATTTAAAAGTTCTGCTCTTTTTTTAAAAATAAAATAAGAAAAATTAAAAGCAAAACAAACATCTACTTTTGGAGTCTTTGCAGATAATACATTCTCAAGTAGATAGCTCATTCTTTTATGATCTGCCGCATCTAACTTGGCTTGATGATTCTTTTTTCCGTATTCAACAGGTTCAGGATCTAAATCAACCCCCCATGCAAAATGTTTAGCACTTTGCTTAACCCACTCACAACTTATGGCCCCTGTACCGCAAAAGTCTTCTCTTAATAAAAGAGGTTTTTTCTTACGAAGTTCTTTGTACTTTTCATTAAAAAAATCAACTTCATTAGAAGGATTTTGAACACTTTTTTCGTAATACCAGTACTTATCAAACGTTTTTGGTGGATTTTGAGTCATAATTAATTTCCTTGAATTAGAAGATACTAATAGATATTTGGCTTATTGAAAAGTTAAAAAATTTTAGTTTCATCCACAATTCGCGATTATAACGGATTCAAAAAAAACTCCGACCTAGGCCGGAGTTTCTACTTTATTAAAGTTTATATAAACTAAGATTTAAGCATATCATTGAAAATATATAATGTTTCTTCGATAACAGGATCTTTTTGAAGTTCTTCTTGAAATTCCTTAAAATACTCTTTATCAACATCATTTTTAACTTTATTGACATTTGTAACAATTATATCTTTATCTAGCTCATCAATCTCAAATTTATCATCAATTTCACGAGCTTCTGTTCTAAAAGCGTCCATTTCTTTCAAATTAATCGATCTTTTTGTTTGCTCCTTTCTATCTTTACTCCATTTAACACTTTCCTCAATTTTTTTAAATTTATCATTTTTAGCGACTCTTTTTTCACTCATTTTTTCTAATTTGGATAGGTCATATTTTTGTTTTTTCCATTCTTCATATTTTACTGCCGGAACTTCAGCATATGGAATAGCATAGTCTAGGGATTGCTCTCCAGAGTCTAGGTATCCAAATTGATCAGGAAGCTCAATATCAGGTTTTACACCTCTAAATTGAGTCGACATACCATTAATTCGATAAAACATATCTGTAGTTATTTTCATTGCTCCGATTGGAGAAATATATTTCGCAAGAAATGGGTTAATCGTTTCTTGTAAATTCATAATTGCTTGAACAGTCCCCTTACCATGAGTTTGCTCAGAGGAACCAACAATAACTGCTCGATGATAATCTTTCAAAGCCCCTGCAACAATTTCAGAAGCTGATGCACTAAATCTATTTATAAGAACAATAACCGGGCCATCCCAATAAATTTTACCATCTGTATCAGTATGTACTTTAGCTTCTCCTCTGTTCTTAACCTGCACAATAGGTCCCTTATCTATGAACAATCCACCCATTAGTGTGGCATCTTGAAGAGCCCCCCCTCCATTATTTCTTAGATTAAGTACAATTCCATCGACACCTTTCTTTTTTAATTTTATAAGCTCTTTCTTTACATCATCAGAACTATTTCTGCCGTTTGGATCTTGAAAATCTCTATAAAATTTTGGAACATGAATATAACCAATTTTTTGCTTCAGTTTTTTATGCTCAATAATCGTACTTTTTACATAGGATTGCTCAAGAATAACTTGGTCTCTAACGATTGAAATCGTCTTAGTCGTTCCATCAGGTTTTTTTACCTTTAGCTTAACAACTGTTCCCTTCTTTCCTCTAATTAACTTTACTGCGTCTCTAATGGACATATCAACAATATCTACTGCATCTTCATCAGCTTGTCCGACAGCAAGAATAACATCTTCTGCTTTCAGTTCTTTACCTCGCCATGAAGCACTACCAGGTATGATTCTTTCAACTTTAATAAATGAACCCTCTTCTCTAAGAAGAGCTCCAATTCCTTCAAGTTTTCCACTCATATCAATATCAAAATCTTCTTTATCATCAGGAACGAGATATTGAGTATGTGGGTCATAAACTTTGGTAATACTATTGTAAAACTTATCAAGACGATCTTGTTTTCTTTCTTCTTTTAATCTTCTAAAGACTCGATGATATCTTTTTGCCACTTTTTTTCGTGAATCAACCATTAGTTCTTTGAATGATTTCTTTTTCTCTTTTTTCTTGGCCACTTTTTTCTCATCTTTCTTTATATCCTCTTTCTTATCATTAAGGCCATCTTGTTCATCTTTAAGTTCAAAATATTGAATAAGTACTTCAAGTTTAACGAGTTTATGCCATCTTTCTTTTAACTCTTTTTCAGAGTCAACATAATCTCGCTTTTTTGCATCTGTTTCATAACTTTCTTTTTTTGTGTAATCAAAATCTTTTTTAAGAATTTCCTCTACATATTTTTCAACAAGTGGAATTCTTTCGGCCATAATTGACTGGGTAAGTCTAACAACAGATAAATCACCATTATCCAAGGCATCATCAAACTTGTCTTCATATTTTCCAAGCTTCTTAAGATCACTTTCTAAGAGAAACTGCTTTCCGTAATCTATTCGCTCTAAATAAAGTTTATAAGCTTTTTTAGATAAATCATCATTAACTTCCTTATGTAAATAATGAACATTTTCTAAGGCTTGTTTAAGTATTTTACCTAAAATCTCATCAGGATCAGGAGTATAATTTTTCAAGACACCTAAGGGGCTTTGAACTTCCTCTTCTGCAGGTTTACTCGTAACATCTTTTGCACATGCTTGCGTTATAAAAAGTAATACAACTACTGGCCATAAAATTAAAAACTTCATCTACTTATCCTTTTATTTTTTTGAAAGAAGAGAAAAATCTTTCTTTTTCTCTGTCAAAAATTTTTCTATTTTATCTATTTTCTTTAGTTCATCGGAGCAAATATCTTGTTCTTCTCCTCTTAAGTTCAAATACATTTTTTTAGTACACTTCTTTTTACTCACTCTCTCTTTCATTAAGTACTTTGAATGAATAAAGACATCAACAAATTCTCCATCAAGGGCCTGGGCTTTTGACTGGCCAATTTTTTTTATATCTTCTGAATTTTCTGTATGACTGTAATGTAAGTAATATTCACCTTGCATACTGGCATGAAGACTGAAAGACCAACCATCTTTTTTACCAACATCCTTCATTTGAAAAATCATCTTTTTTGTTCTTAGGTCTCTATTTTCTGTTTTTTCTTGCCCCAATACTTGCATGCAAAAAGTTATAATAAATAAGGTAAAAATATTTTTCATGTAAACCTTTAGTTAAATGTCACCTAATCTATTTTATAATTGATTGATTTCACTGGCCAATATATAAATAAGTTATGAGTTTATATTCGGTATTTAAAAACATTGCCTTTAAGTTTGATCCTGAGAAAATTCACGATCTAACCATTTCTTCCGCCCATAAAGCCCCACAGTTGGCCGACCTTTTCAGTCCGACATCTAGAGATTCAAGGTTTAAATTAACAACAAATCATATGTCATGGGACTTTCCGATTGGAGTAGCTGCTGGTTTTGATAAAAATGCTCTGGCTATTTCATTTTTTGAAAAATTAGGTTTCGGTGCACTAGAAGTTGGGACTATTACTAAAAAACCACAAATTGGTAATCCTAAACCACGTATTTTCAGACATGGTGATATAAATAGTATTCGCAATGCGATGGGGTTTCCTAATGCTGGCTCTGAAGAAATTTTAAAAAACATTAAAACCTCCGACAAATCATCTATTGTATTAGGAAGCAATATAGGTAAAAATAAGGACACGACCGAAGCCGATACTCCTCAAGAGTATTCTTATTTGTATAAAATGTTTGCGCCTTTTTCTGATTATCTAGTCGTTAATATTTCTTCTCCAAATACTCCAGGTCTAAGAAGTTTTCAAAAAAAAGAAATGCTTGTTCCTATACTCGAAGCAATTAATAGTGAGCGAAAAGTCTTACCAAAACCTACATTTATTAAAATAGCTCCTGATTTAAATGAAGAAGAAGTAAAAATGCTTTGTGAACTCTCAAAGGAATTTCAATTTAGTGGAATTATCGCCACAAATACAACTATTCAGCATGATTTTGGCAAAGGCGGACTTTCCGGTGATTATATAAAACCCTACTCTCAAAAAATCAGAGCTCAAGTTTGTGACATTTTAAAAGAAGATCCTAAGCAAGTCATTATTGGAGTTGGTGGTATATCTAGTTATGCAGAAGTAAAAGAGTTTTGGAAGCTTGGTGGCCACTTTGCCCAGGTTTATACTAGCTTTATTTATAGGGGCCCAGAGCTTCTTAGAGAAATAGAGCAAGGAATCCTGAATGATTTGAACAAGTATCAATTTTTAAATCTTCAAGAATTTCATCAAAATATAAAAAAAATTGAGTAGAATCTTTAAGGAAATACAAAATGATACCGATTAATAACTAAAGAGGAGATCTCATGAAGTTATTAGGTTTATTATTTTTTATTACACTCATTTCTTGTCAATCAGCTCAAAAACATGGATCAAGGTCACTTGCATCTCAGGGTCATGCAAAGTTATTCTCAACATTTATTAGAGAGTTTAAAACAGAAGCTAAAATTGTAGATGATGTTGAAGGGAAACTACTCGCTTTTCTTAAATCCACAAATGATAGTGCTGCTCATGCTGATGATATAGGTATCTCACAAACTGAATTAGAGAAAATTACATCCCTTGATGGAGATGAGCCATATATGATTCAAGTTAGAGCTTGGTTAACCAGAAATATGGACAAAGTTTTTCCAAGTAATAAGGCTGCAATAAAAAAAGTTTATAAAGAAGTTGTCTTAAAAGAAAGAGATCTTCCAAATGTTTATGAATTAAGTTCATCTGCAAATAGAAATATTAGATCGCACTCCCGTAAGAAAAATCCAGGAGTTCAAGTTGATAATAGACAAAAAGCGATTATGTCTGAAATTGATTCACTCAAGTCAGCTGAACAAAAAAAACTTTTAGAAAATAACCTCGCTGCTGGAATTTCAAGAGCGGATGAATCAAAAAGATTTGCAACTCTTGGAAAAGATATCTCTGAGAGTGGATTAACAATTTATAAGAAAACCGGACTTTCTGGAATAGGAAAAGGTTGTGAGGAGTTTATGAAATCTGCCCCAGTTGAAGCGATTCATAATAAGGCACTTATTGATCTTTCTAGAGCACAAGAAATTGAAGCCCTTGCTTATCAAAAA
>CAYFHZ010000240.1:0-5474 GCA_964342535.1 uncultured Bacteriovoracaceae bacterium
GTGCTTTATTCTAGGAAACCTATATTCACTTTCTCTTTCTAAAATATCGCACCCTCTTATATTTCCTCTCATGGTTGGTTTTTGTGGGGCATTTACCACATTTTCTAGCTATGCACTTCAAGGTTTTTTACTAGCTGGTGATCAACAAATAATAAAAAGTTTGTTTTACCTCGTCATTTCTCCTACCGTAGGTGTTGTTTTTCTCATCATAGGCTTTCAAGGAACTCAAATACTTGCTAAGTAGTTAATTATTCATTAATTTTTTAATTTTTTTTCCACAGTGACAAACACGAACGATCGTGCTATTATGTTAATATGAGTAAAGGAAATCAGAAAAGAGAAATGATTTTAAAAGCGGCATTAGACTTTACCAGTCAATTTGGGCTTGAAGGGCTTTCTATTGGTGTTTTGGCAAAAAAAGTAGGAATGAGTAAAAGTGGTCTTTTTGGACATTTTAAGTCTAAAGAAAAATTACAAATCATGGTTATAGATTTTGCTGCTCAACACTTTACAGATAAAGTTATCAGACCTGCCATCAAAAAAGACCGTGGTCTTCCAAGACTTATTGAGATGATGAATTGTTGGGAGGCTTGGTCAGAAAGAATTATGAAAGGTGGTTGTCCTATTTTTTCTGCAGCTATTGAATTTGACGATAGACCTGGAGTTATTAGAAATCATATACAAAAAAAACAATCCCTTATGATAGCAACTTATGAAAAAGCAATCGAATTGGCCGTTCATGAAGGTCACCTCACTGAGGAAGCCAATCCTGAACAGATCGCTTTTGAACTCTATAGCAATATGCTTGGATACCATATGTATTCGAGGCTTTTAAAAGATAAAAAATCATCTGAAATGTTTAAAGAAAGCTACACAAAAATTCTAAAACCTTTTTTAGAACAAGGAGTTATCGCATGAGCATTACATTAAAACTTGTAGACCTCGTAGACAAACTTAAAATTCAACAGTTTTTCATTGAGAAAGAGCACAAGACGTATTTTCAACCTTTTAAATTTAGAATCAATGACGTCAAAATTGAAAATTCATTAGATCGTTTTTTTAAAGTAAAAGGAAATGCTTACAAGATGAATGAATTTGAAAAAAACTGTTTAGAGGAACTTGATTTTTAAACACCAGTTTTTTCAATTCTTCTTATATGTGACTCAATATTGGCCTTTGCATATTTTTTTATACTTAAAGGTATATCAAAGTAGAGCTGGTCTAGTATTTGATCTATGCTGAAGCCTTGCTTTAGGCACTCTGCCACTTGCGACTCTCTATAAAGTCTATGTTCATAGGTTTTTTCTAAGATGTGAACACCTCCAAGCGCGATACCATGAGATGGAATAACACAGCCAGGATTTAGCTGAATGACTTTCTTTAAGCTTTCAAGATACTTTGTCATATCTCCTTCCTCTCCACCTACAACAACAGTACCTACTCCTTGAAATAAATCGCCAACAATAAACCAAGCATTATTTTCACTCCAAAACCCAAAATGTCCCTCATCATGACCAGGAATATGAATCGCCTTAACCGCATGCCCACGCCAGTATGTTAAAATCATTTGGTCATATAAAAAATGAACTTCAACATTTTCAAAATAATTTTTACCTTTTTTTACAATAAGTCTATTGTAGGAGTCCTCTGAAATAAACAGTGGCAATTTTAACTCTCGACATAAATCAGGGGCCTGCTCATGGTGGTCGGGATGATGATGAGAAATTATAATTTTATTTATTTTTATTTTTTTTAATTCTTTCAGTAACAGCTGATACTCATCCTTGTTTTTTGGTGATGGATCCACGATAACGGTTTCATTATCACCAAATAGAAAACAATTAGTTCTCGATGCAGGTGGAACAGTATTAGACAAAGGCATATATTGATACAAACCTCCAAGAGGCTCAATCATAGGATATTCATTTTCTCTTTGATTATCATAATCAACAAATTTTAGACTTCCCTTTTCGATTTGCTTTAATACTTTTCGAATAGGAGCAACCATAAGATAGTCTCCAGCATCAAATTGATTTAAAAAGTTTTTAGGTAAATCCCATTTATCTATTAGTACTTCTTTTGAATCAACAATTAAGCTTGGAATTTCGTCGAAGCTCACTTGATAGAAATATGTTTCATAACGATACGGATTATAATCAGGGGAAGTTGCTTTTGCCACAAGACTCACTTGAATCTCATTTTTTTCTAACAAGGTACTAAGGTCTAAGCCTAACTCTTCTTTAATTTCTCTTACAAGTGCTGTAAAGAGTGTTTGTTCATTTGTTTGACCGATATCTTTCTTATCCACTTTTCCACCAGGAAAAGCCCAATATCCTGGAAATGCTCTTAAAAAATTTTGTCTTTTAATGAGATAGACTTGTTCTTTACAAGTCAAAATACATGAAACTGCTTGTCTTATCATAAAATCCTCTTGAAAGAACTTTACCATAAAATGAAATAAAAAACCCCCTATTCAGGGGGTATAACCTTTTAATTTTTTGCAGGATTAAAAATTACCCCAAAAGTCTTAGTGCATTTTGTCCTTGAGCATTTGCTTGAGTCAATACTGATGTACCAGCTTGTCCAAGAATATTGTTTTTAGCATTATCGGCAGCTGCAGCAGCATAATCAACATCTCTAATTCGAGAATTTGCAGCTGATAAATTTTCGTTTGTTGTCTCTAAGTTATTACTTGTAGAGATTAATCTGTTTTGAATTGCACCAAGAGATGCTCTTTGTCCTGAAACTTTCTCGATAGCATTATCTATTACTGCTAGAGAATTTTGAGCTCCCTCTTTTTGTGAAACATCCAAGCTCGTTAGACCTAAACTATCAAGCTTTGCATTCTGGCTTGCTGTATTGTATGAAATCCTATCTTGAAACTCGTCATTATTAACACCTACTTGAAAGTCAAGAATTCCTCCTTCACCTGAAAGTAGTTTTATACCGTTAAACTCTGTCACTTGTGAAATTCTTTCTATTTCTTGTTTTAGATTTTGATATTCCATATTGGTAAAACCTCTTTCAGTATCACCAACAGTATCTGAAGCAGTTTGAACTGATAGTTCTCTTAACCTTGTAAGCATATTTGAAATTTCATCAAGTCCACCTTCTGCAGTTTGAACCATAGAGATACCATCGTTTGTATTTCTATTGGCCTGAGAGTTAGATCTAATTCTCGCTTTTAGTTTTTCACTAATCGCAAGTCCTGCAGCATCATCAGCTGCTTTCGTAATTCTTGTCCCTGAAGACATTTTTGCTAGTGTACTCTGAGAATCACGATTACTTTTAGTTAGTGATCTTTGAGCAGCAATTGAAGAAACATTGGTATTAATACGGAATCCCATACTACCTCCTTGTCAAATCGTTCTTCTGTCCTAGAACTCTAACTCTTTTCCCTTGAGGTAGATGAGCATCATGCTCTAATCGATGGTTTATAAAATAGTCTTAATAACTATCTATTAGACATTTCGACCTTCAATGAAAAAACTTTATAAATAATATTTTTTTCATAATACAATTGTTTTTATCGGCAAAATTGACCTGCTAAGGTTGGTATATAGAAAAGGTTCTATCTTTTATAAAATAAAAAAGGCCCTCATTCTAAGGGCCTCATTACCATTCTGGTTATATTTTAGATATACTATCCAATTAATCTCAATGCATTCTGACCTTGAGCATTTGCTTGAGCAAGTACTGAAGTTCCAGCTTGTCCAAGAATGTTGTTTTTAGCATTATCAGCTGCAACTTGTGCATAATCAACGTCTCTAATTCGAGAGTTAGCTGCTGATAAGTTTTCATTTGTAGTCTCTAAGTTGTTACTTGTAGAGATTAGTCTGTTTTGAATTGCCCCTAAAGCTGCTCTTTGTCCAGAAACTTTTTCAATCGCCATATCGATTGTATTTAGTGCTGTTTGAGCTCCTTCTTTAGATCCAACAGTGATTGCATCCACTCCAAGGCTTGATAGTGAAGCATTAGTTGCTTGAACATCATAAGAAATTCTATCTTGGAAATCATCATTATTGACACCAATTTGAAAATCTAATTTGTCCCCTTGACCAGCAAGTAACTTTGTTCCATTGAACTCTGTAACTTGTGAGATACGTTCAATCTCTTGCTTTAAGTTTTGATACTCCATGTCTGTAAATTGTCTCTCAGTATCACCAACAGTATCTGATGCTGACTGAACTGAAAGCTCTCTCAATCTTGTTAACATGTTTGAAATTTCATCCAAACCACCCTCTGCCGTCTGAACCATAGAAATACCATCATTCGCGTTTCTGTTAGCTTGTGAATTAGATCTAATTTGTGCCTTCAGTTTTTCACTGATGGCCAAACCAGCTGCATCATCCGCTGCCTTGGTAATTCTAGTTCCCGATGACATTTTTGCAAGAGTGCCTTGGGTTTCTCTGTTTGTAACTGATAACGATCTTTGAGCTGCGATTGAAGAGACATTCGTGTTAATACGAAAACCCATAGTGATTCCTCCCTTGGAAAATTGCGTATCATCCGGATACTCAACCCCACAACCTTGAGGAATTGATGAGCTTTCTGCTCTTTTTAGTTGTTAAGTAAATATCTACAACACCTTTTGTAGATACATACCCTATCGGGGCAGGCTCATACTTCTTTAGTTTTTTTTTATATTTTTAAATCTTTTTTTTAAAAAGACTCTATGCTAGCGAAATTCTTCATATGGCAAAGTACTTTTAGGTACCCATTTATTGAGTCTGACATTTACCGCATCTGAAAAGTCTTCTATTTTATAATCAGTTTGGTAAACTTCGATTAGTGCATATGTTAAATCAGTACTATTCATGTCGTGAGATAAATCTAAATTAACCATTCTAGTCCAGGTTCCTGTATTTAAAAACTTTGTACCATCACTATATTCTCTATATATTGGCTCATGTGTATGTCCTACTATTAAAGCTTTTGCTTTTGGGTTTGTTTGAAAGAAAGTACGAGTTAAAGATTCATAATCTTGAAAAAGAGTAAGCTCCTTTAACACATCATTAATAATCTTTTTCCAGCCAAATTTTAATCTATAATACCTCAAGAAACGAACCATAAAGTAAAAATATGCATTTGAAACCATGAATCTCATTATAAAAAAAGTATCGTAAATTATACCATGAATCAGAAACTTTCTAATGGGTCTTACAGCGTTGACATGCTCTCTTTCCAATTTATATTTATTTATAATATGTGTTACATAAAGCGATCCCCAAGGAGGTATAAAGTAAGTGTCACCTTTATTGGATTTCATAAGTGAGCTTTCTTCATCAAAATGATGAAGTGATTCGTATTCATGCCCATGCTGAATAAAAACTCCAGGAGTAGGTTCATAGAGTGACAGTTCATTTGATATCGTGATTCTATCTCTAACCTCTTCGGGAAAAGCTTGGATAAAAGCTTCTTTCAAGGAAGGAAACAATAGCTCTGCATCATGATTACCAATAATATACACAAGC
>CAYFHZ010000241.1:0-5472 GCA_964342535.1 uncultured Bacteriovoracaceae bacterium
TCTATCACTTCTGACTTGGGAGTGAGTTTTTCAGTCCTAAAACCGAGTAGCAATTATCCCGCAGCAAATATATATGAATTCGCAGAAGATAGTGTGAAAAATATTTTTATAGCTGCGAGAGATGGACTTTATATAACCTCTAATGGAGGAAAAAGCTTTACTCGAAGAACTGGCGCTGATGGTTTAGGTTCGTCACAAGTTAAAGGAGTAGCTATTGATCCCAATAATGGTCGAGTTTACGCAGCAACCATTTATGGTCTTTCATATTCAACTGATGGTGGAGTAAGTTTTACCAATTTGACAACATCAGATGGTTTACCGACAAATAGCTTAGTTGGTGTTTTTATTGACTCTTCTAGCAATATTTATATATCAACATCAAGTGGTCTTGTTATTTCAAAAGACAACGCAGCTAGTTTTGTTACAAGAACAACGGTTGAAGGCCTGGGGAGCTTGGATGTTAAAGATGTCTATGTTGATAGCTCAGGTAATATTTATGTTGCAACAGGTGGGGGATTAAGTATCTCAACCGATGGTGGAAGTAGTTTTATCAATAAAACAGCTTCTGATGGATTGGGTGCAAATACTATTTTAAGTGTTACTGGAGATAGTTTGGGAAATCTTTATATGGGAACTTACCTAGGGGGAATTTCAATTAGTTCGGATGGTGGTAGTAGTTTTACAAATTATACCTTAGCTTCCCATGGATTATTATCTGATTATATATATGATGTTTTTGTAGATTCATCTGGTATTATTTATAGTGGATATTATGACGCTGGCATGAGTATTTCTAATGATAGTGGTGCTACTTGGACACATAAATATAATACAGATGGAATAAATAACCCATATATTAATGATATATTTAAAGACTCTTCAGGTACTCTGTATATTGGAACTAACGAGGGCCTTGCAGTATCAAACCCTTATTAAATAGAAAGCTCTTCGGCCACTCCAATAAATTCATTCATAGCATGATCACTTTTTTCGGAACATTCTGATAACGCAACTACATGAACTTTAGAATTTTTAACAACAATCGCATTTTGGTGTTTACCTTGGGTAAGAGCTTCTACGGCCATTTTTCCCATCATTGATCCATAAAATCGATCTGTAGCTGATGGACTACCTCCACGTTGTACGTGACCTAAAACACAAACTTTTGAACTGATTTGATGTTTTTGGTCTAGCTCATCTGCAATGGCATAGCTTCTACCGGGTTTTACTCCCTCGGCAACGATGATGATAGAAGAATTCTTTCCTCTTCTCATTCCTTTTCTAATTGCGCCAGCAACTTTTTCATAATCAACATCTTTGGAGTTTAAAAGGACACTTTCTGCACCTGTACAAATAGCAACTTTTAAAGCAATTGATGATGACCTTGCTCCCATAACTTCAATAAGAAATGTTCTTTCGTTGGAAGCAGCTGTATCTCTTATCTTATCTACTGCTTCAATCGCAGTTTGTACTGCTGTATCAAAACCAATGGTGTACTCAGTACCAGAAAGATCATTATCAATTGTCCCTGGAATTCCTATTACAGGAACATTAAATTCTTCGTTTAGGGCAATGGCCCCTTTAAATGACCCATCTCCACCAATAACGATTAGAGCATCTACGCCTCGGTCTTCTAAGATTTGAGCCGCTTTAGCTCTATTATCTTTCTCTCTAAACTCTGGGCATCTAGATGAGTTAAGTATCGTTCCTCCTCGTTGAATAATATTTCCAACCGAAGAAGCATTCATTTCAATAAAATCGTTATTAAGTAAACCCGCATAACCACGATAAATTCCGTATACTTTTACGCCTTGGCCAATTGCTGTTCTTACAATTGATCTAATAACACAGTTCATACCTGGGCTATCTCCACCAGAGGTTAGAATTGCAATTGTCTTTACTTGTTTCTTACTCATTTTAATTGATCCTTATTTAAAGATAGTCGTTCCAGTCATTTGTTCACCATATTCTACGCCTAGTGTATAGAGCAGAGTAGGGGCTACATCTTTTAATGCTTTATCTTCAGATGCAATTTCAATCTTTTTATTTTCTACACCGTCTTGTATAAGAATAAAAGGAACTTCTGCTTTTGAATGAGACGTTTGTGGTGTTCCGTCAGGATATACCATTTCATCACAATTTCCGTGATCGGCCGTCACAAACATTGTAATTTTATTTTTTTTACATTTATTCGCCAATTCTTGAATACAATGATCTATATATTCCATTGCTTTTTTGGCTGCTTCATAGTTTCCAGTATGTCCAACCATATCAGGATTTGCAAAATTCACGACATAAACTGAATAAGAAGAGTCATCTAGTTTTTCCATTAATTTTTCTAAAACAAGTGGTGCACTCATTTCAGGTTTTTCATCGTAAGTAGCAACATCTTTAGGTGAATCAATAAGAATTCGGTCCTCACCTGGAAATGGTTTTTCCTCTCCTCCGTTCAAAAAGTAAGTAACATGTGCATATTTCTCAGTTTCAGCAATTTTTAATTGCTTTAAGCCTTTTTGGGACAGAAGTTCAGAAAGAGTTCCTGGAATTTTTTCTCTGTTAAATAGAATAGGAACTTCAGGCAGCTCTTCATCAATATATGGAGACATACATAAAAAATAATGAGGTCTTATGGTATTGTTGATTTCTTTAAAGTGAGGATCGCAAAAAACTGTTGAGATTTGTTTCGCCCTATCAGGTCTAAAATTTAAAAAGAAAACACAATCATCTTCTTCAATTTTTCCTTTTTCAGTAAAAAGAGCAGGTTCTATAAATTCATCATAAATATCATTTTCATACTGTGATTGAACGTAATCCGTAGGAGAAACTTCCTTCACTCCCTGCATTCCAATCATCATGGTGTAGGCATTTTCAATTTTATTCCATCTTCGATCTCGGTCCATACCAATGGATCTTCCTTGCATGCTTGCGAAAGTAAAACCGCCATGAGCAAGAATTTCTTGAGTATAATTGATCCCATTTGTTTTTGGAGTATCTCTACCATCCATAAATGCATGGAGATAAATCTCTAAATCATATTCAGTACGAAGAATATCTATAACAGCTTTTAAATGATCGATATGAGCATGAACACCACCATCAGATAAAAGAGTTATTAAATGTATTCTCTTACTTGAATTTTTCGCAGCGAGAGTAAGCTCACGAAATTTGGCCATATCTTTTAAAGTATTATTTTTAACTGCTTCATTAATACGTACAAGATCTTGTCTAACAGGTCTTCCTGCACCTAAATTCATATGACCAACTTCAGAATTACCAGCAACTCCAGCAGGTAATCCCACACTTTCTCCACCTGGAGTAATAGTACGAAACGGGTTCTTTTCAAAAAGAGAATCTAAGTAAGGTGTTTTGGCATCGCGAACAGCATTCTTATTTGTGTTATTCGAATATCCCATTCCATCACAAATACATAAAAGGACTTGTTTACTTGAATTATATAGCGTCATGAGTCAAACTCCTTAGTTAATTTGCCTCACATTAGCATTTTTTGAGATTAATGTGAATGTTAATTATGATAAGGGTGACCCACTCGAATTGTTTGAGCTCGATATAATTGTTCAACTAAAATAACTCTTGCAAGTTTATGCGGCATGGTTAGTTTTCCTAAAGAAAGCTTAAAATGACAGGCTTTTAAGAGCTCATCTCCTGGTCCTTCTGCACCACAGATGACATAGAATATGTCTTGAGGAGATTCTAATTTTTCAGTATGAAACTGAGCAAAGGCTGGGCTTTCAAATTCCTTTCCAAATTCAGTAAGCACAACAATATAAGGGTTTTTAGAAACAGATTCAATTTTTCTTAAAACATTTAGTGCTTCTTGATCTTTACTCTCAGCACTTGCTTTTACTTCTATAATTTTTAAGGAAGGCTGATTTATTCGTTTAAGGTAATCGAACTCGATCGCTTCAAGATTTTTATCTTTAAGTTTACCTACGGTAATAAGATTCATTAGAAATAGTTTTCAGTACTTGATTTTTTTGTAGCTTGTGCGTCACTTGAACCAAAATAATATTCAGATGGGATCGTTAGTTGAGGAGAACTCATCCATAAACTATCAATATCAAAAACATCTCTACTTATTTCTTGAAAAACATGAACAATAACACTGCCAAGATCGAGAAGGATCCACTCAGCATCTCCCATACCCTCTAGGGAAATTGCTTCGATATCTTTTGCTTTAAGGCCAACAATCATTTCCTCAATCATCGCACGAGCTTGGGTAGTATTCTCAGCTGAAGCGACAAGGTTGTAGTCACATAGTGAGCTTGTTTCTTTCACATCAAAAGCCCTAATATTAACGCCTTTGTAGTGGGCAAGTACCCAAGAACAGGCAAGGGCCAATTGTTCACTTGAATTCTTATCTTTATCAATTATTTTTGCAACTTCAGCTGCAACATAAGCATTACTCATTTGTCTTCCTTACTATTTTGTTCCTTAGTCTTTAGCATAAGGGTTTTCAATAAATCAATATTTCTTCCAGAAACACTTGAGATTGGAAGAACTTTCTTATCTGTATGGGCTTCCATTTCCGCTTGAAATTTTTGAATTTCTTCTTCGGACATGGCATCGATTTTTGTTAAGCAGACAATTTCTGGCTTATAGGCCACAGCTTCTTTGTACTTAAGAAGTTCTTGTCTGACTGTTGCATACATTTCAATTGCTTCATAAGGCTCAAGTAGCATAGAACAATCAACAAGATGAACCAGTGCGCTTGTTCTTTCTATATGTTTCAAAAACTGAATTCCAAGTCCTTTACCTTCGGAAGCATCTTCAATTAGTCCTGGGATGTCAGCAACAACAACAGAATCTTCCCCCACTTTAACAACACCAAGGTTTGGTTCTAAAGTTGTGAAAGGGTAATCAGCAATTTTAGGCTTAGCTGCTGAAATACTTGATATAAGAGTTGATTTACCAGCATTAGGTAAACCGACAAGTGCAATATCTGCAATAAGTTTAAGCTCAAGTCTTAGTGGTAGTTCAATTCCTGGTTCACCTTCCTGTGCAATTCTTGGAGCTTGGTTAGTGGAAGTTTTAAAATACATATTCCCGAGACCACCGCGACCACCTTGAGCGATTAAGATCTTTTGATTATGTGCTGTAATATCGTTGATGAGTCTATCTGATTCGGAGTTGAAAACAAGTGTTCCCACCGGTACTTTCAAGATAAGATCTTCACCATTGGCACCGTCCATTTGAGAAACAAAACCATTGCTACCGTCTTTAGCTGGGTAGAACTTTTTTCCTCTAAAGTTAACAAGTGTATTGATGTTTTCGTCCCCTTGGATATAGACACTTCCACCGGTACCACCATTTCCACCATCCGGTCCACCAAAGGGTACATGCTTTTCACGACGAAAGCTTACTCGCCCATTTCCACCTGCACCCGATTTTATTTGAATTTTGACTTCATCTATAAATTTCATGGTAAACTCAACTGAATATCTCAAAGGGAGA
>CAYFHZ010000242.1:0-5457 GCA_964342535.1 uncultured Bacteriovoracaceae bacterium
TCCTTTATCATCTTTACCATTTACAGCTCTATCCTCTGTAGCTTCAAGACCATGATCCACTGCATTTCTAACAATATGAACAAGAGGGTCACTTAAATGTTCTAATACTGTCTTATCAATTTCAGTGTCTTCACCTTTTAGGCTAAGATTAACTGTTTTATTTAATGTTTTAGAAGTATCTCTAACGATTCTAGACATTTTTTGTAATGTTGACTTTACTGGTACCATTCTAAGACTCATGGATATATCTTGTATTTCTTTACAAAGCTTAGATAATTGTCCAATTGATTTAATCGCCAGATCGTCTGTGATACCTTGGTAACTTTGCTGTTCTAAAACAGATTGCAAAATAACTAACTCACCTACAAAGTTATTCAAAGACTCCACACGGGATAAAGAAACTCTAATACTCTCGTCCTTATCAACTTTTTTCTCTTCAACTTTTGGACTTGAGCTGGCCTTTGGAACTGCCTCTAAATTAGGTTTTGGTGTTTCTTTGACAGTAATTGTTTTTTCACCTTCAAAAACTTCGAAGCCAGATTTTTCATTCGTACTTGGAGCAGGGTTCTTTAGAGCCTCCATTTCTTCAAGCTCTCTTAATAACTCTTGATTAATAAGCTCTTCATCAGCAACATAGTCAAAATCATCAACAGGTGCAGCCTCCTCATTGCTTAAATGACTATCTGAAGACCCCTCTACACTTTGTTCGCTGATCTCCTCAACTTCACCACCAAGTACGGCCATAACTTTTTCAACTAAATGCTCACTTTCAAACTGTGTGCCGAAATCATCTTTTAGCTTTGTGATCATCTCATTAATATGATCATTACATTCTAAAAGTACTGACACCACATGCTCGCTAATTTCAATCTCATTTTGCTTTATCTTAAGAATAAGATTTTCTACTTCATGAGTAAATTCAGCAACGACACCAAAACCAACAGCCCTAGATGTACCTTTGAGGTTATGTGCAAACCTAAAAATCTCATCTATAAGCTCAGTATTATGCAAGTCATTTTCAAGTTGCAAAAAAGCTTGCTCAGTGTTTTCAAGCAACTGAGTTGCTTCTTCTAAAAAGTCTAATTTAAGTTCTTTTTCAAAATCTTCCATAGCATTCATATCGTCCATATTTATTAATATCTTAAATATAAAAATATGTAGACAAATGTTTAAAAGAAGAAAGATTTCAAATATGTAGAGATATTATGAACTTAAGACTCTTCTTGCTTCCTAAGTTCTTTTCTAAGAATCTTTCCAACGTTCGTTTTTGGCAACTCATCTCTAAATTCTACTAATTTCGGTATCTTATACCCGGTTAAGTACTCTTTACAATGAGTTATTACATCTTTTTCAGTCAAGTTTTGATCTTTTTTGACAACAAAAAGTTTCACTATTTCGCCAGACTTCTCACTTGGAACACCAATAGCAGCTGCTTCTAATATACCAGGATGAGTAACTGCTGCATCTTCAACTTCATTCGGATACACATTAAAACCTGAAACAAGAATCATATCTTTTTTTCGATCAACAATTTGAAAATATCCTTCTTCATCCATAAAACCAATATCACCAGTTTTAAAGAAACCATCAGAAGTCATAACTTTTTCAGTTTCCTCTGGACGTTGCCAATAACCTTCCATAACCTGAGGTCCCTTAATACAAATCTCTCCTGACTCTCCCGTAGGTACTTCATTGTTATCATCATCTAAAATCTTAACTTCTGTGGATGAAATAGGAAGACCAATTTTTCCATTATATGAATCAAGTGTTAAAGGATTTATACAAGCTGCAGGGGAAGTCTCAGTAAGCCCATATGCTTCAAGTAAAGGGTGTTTTGTAACTTCCTTCCATTTGTGGGCCACAGCTTTTTGTACGGCCATACCACCACCTAAAGTAAGCTTTAATGAATCAAAGTTTAAATTTTTAAATCCTTCATTATTTAAAAGTGCATTGAAAAGAGTGTTCACACCTGTAAGAGCTGTAAAATTCCATTTCGAAAGCTCTTTTACAAAACCGTCTATATCTCTAGGATTCGTTATGAGTACATTTCGAGCACCAATGGAGCTAAAGACAAAACAGTTAGCAGTTAATGAAAATATATGATAAAGCGGAAGTGGAGTAATAATAATCTCCTCACCCTCTTTAATAACTGGGCTGATCCAAGATTTAGCTTGCACCATATTGGAAACAATATTTCCATGGGTAAGAACAGCGCCTTTTGAAACCCCAGTTGTACCACCAGTATACTGAAGAAAAGCAATGTCTTTTAAATGTACCTCTTGCTTGGTAAATTTAGCTTCCTCTCCCATGGCAACAGCATCATTAAATCTTACGGCCGTAGGAAGTGACCATGCAGGAACCATCTTTTTTACATTTTTTATGACAAAATTAACTATAAGAGATTTTGGAAAACCTAAGAAGTCACCAATACCAGTATTAATAATATTTTTAATAGGTGTACGCTCAAGAATATCCTCTAGCAGATGACAGCTATTATTAAAAATCACGATTGTTTCAGCGCCTGAGTCTTTTAATTGATGCTCTAACTCATGCTCTGTATACAATGGGTTTACATTTACAGCAACAAGACCGGCCCTTAGAACTCCAAATAATGCCACTGGATATTGTAAAATATTTGGCATCATCAGTGCGACTCTATCCCCTTTTTTAAGTCCTAATTGATTTTGTAGATAACTCGCAAACTTCTTACTTAAATGATCTATTTCGCCATAGCTATACTCTTTACCCATACAAGTAAAAGATGGTTTATCATGGAATTTTTCAAAACTTTGCTCAAGTAAATCAACAATACTTGAATATGCGCTCGTATCAATCGTATGGGGTATTCCCTCTGGGTAATTCTTAAACCATGGGTGATTCATTTATAACTCTCCTCAATTCATAAATATTTACTATTATTGTAAACTTATATTGAACAAAATAAATAAATATTTGAATTTATAATCGAGGAAATCCTAAAACTTAAGCTAAACCTAAAGAAAAACGCAATGTCCGAGGTAAATGATCAGTGTTGAAATTTGGAAACTCTTCATAAATGTTAAATCCAAGTTCAGCATGGTAAAAAAATGTCTTTATCTTTAAAGCTGATAATTGTATTTCTTCTTCAATATCTTTTGCTCTTTTTATGGCCCTAATTGGATAAAATTGGTTTTGAATTTCTTTTTTCAAAGTAAAATCCTCACAAAACTCATAGCCAATTGGTATGCTCATATTACGATCAAAGCACATTGTTTCAACAAGAAGGATCCCATCAGGTTTTAGATGAGATTTAATAAATTCAAAATACTGCTTTCTTTCAATATCTTTAGTTAAGCAATGAAGAAGATGTGAATCAATAATAAAATCAAATTGTCTGCCTATTTTCACATTTTTATTGGTAATATCTTCTAGGATAAACACTGCATTTTCTTCTTTAATATCATTCACAAGTTTAGCTTGAGAAATAGCAAGTTCAGAAAAATCCATGCCATAATAATGGCCTTTTTTGTCTTGAATGTATGACGCTAAACTTCCCAATCCGCAACCAAGCTCTAACCAATCAGTTCCTGATAATTTTTCAGTTAAATTGAACTGTAAAATATATTTATCAATAAAATCAATAAGGCTTTCACTATTTTTTAGTAAATAAGCATCTATTTTACGAATGTTTTGTTTACTGATAAAGTCAGGTGTAAATTTATTATAGGCCATATTATAAAGACTCTTTGCATCCATATCTTTATTGTACGGTGGTAAAAAACAAATGGAAATGAAAAACCACAGAAAAATAATAACTGAAGACGGAAGTATGACTTTATACTCTCAGGAGTATAATGAAGCCTGTCATAGTGAAGCTGGAGCGAAAACAGAAACCATTGAACATTATATTAATGGCTGTGAAATAAAAAATAATATGTCAGCTCCACTTAATATATTAGAAGTAGGCTTTGGAACAGGTATCGGTTTTTTAGAGACACAAAATGCTTTAAAAGGAAGGTTTTTTAATTTCTACTCTTTTGAAATTTCAAAAGAACTTATAGACTATTTTGCGATAACAAATCATATAAACTTTACGGTAACTGAAAATTTTTATGTCTATGAATCAAAAGAATATAAACTCGTTATTCTCCATGGCAATGCTAGAGAGACGATAAAGAAAATTCAACTTAAATTTCATGCCATATATCAAGATGCATTTTCTCCTAAAAAAAATTCTATACTATGGACAAAGGAATGGTTTGAAGATCTTGCTAACATTTCACATGACAATGTTATTTTAAGTACCTATTCAGCATCTAGTTCCATAAGAAAAAGTATGGTTCAGGCAGGATGGAAACTATATGAAGGAGTTCATTTTGGTAAAAAAAGATCATCAACTAGGGCAAGACTCACAGGTGAAACTGATCCTCTTATTCTAGATAAATTAAAACGCTCGCCGGTACCGGCCATTACAGATACTAACTATATCGAATATACATTGGACTAAAAATGAAAAAAACAAAAATATGTTCACTTTTAAATATTAAATACCCTATTATTCAAGGTGGTATGGTTTGGGTCTCAGGGGCCAAACTTGCAGCTGCGAGCTCAAATGCGGGGTGCTTAGGTGTTATAGGAGCAGGTTCTTTAAAAGGAGAATTACTGGAGAGTCATATTGTAAAAGCAAAATCTCTCACAGATAAACCACTTGGAATCAACTTACCTATTCTATATAAAGATGTTGAAGCTCAAATTGAAATAGCTCTTAAGCATGGAATAAAGATTTTTATAACTAGTGCAGGTAGTCCTAAAAAATACACACAATATTTAAAAGACAAGGGTTGTGTTGTCATGCATGTAACAAGCTCGCTTGTACTCGCAAAAAAATGCGAAGATGCTGGAGTTGATGCTGTTATCGTTGAAGGATTTGAAGCCGGTGGACATAACGGAAGAGAAGAAACCACAACCCTCGTATTACTACAAGAGCTTAAAGGACAACTTAAAATACCTGTAATCGCTGCAGGTGGCTTTGCCACAGGAAGTTCTGTACTGGCCGCATTAGTCTTAGGGGCAGAAGGGGTTCAAATGGGAACTCGCTTTATGATGACTAAGGAAAGTTCGGCCCATGACAATTACAAAAACTTATTACTAGATAAAAACCTCAATCAAACAATGCTTGCTATGAAAAAGCATATTCCAGTGCGCTTGGTTAAAAACAATTTCTACTCTCAAGTTAAGCAATTGGAAGATAGTGGTGCTTCTAGTGAAGAGCTCATCACTTTACTTGGTAAAGGGCGCGCAAAAAATGGAATTCTTGAAGGCGATCTTGATGAGGGTGAACTTGAGTCTGGTCAAATATGTAGTGCGATTAGTACTATTCCTAGTGTCGCCGAGATGATTAAACAACTTGAAAAAGAATATCAAGACGCCAAACTAACCGACTGACCTGACTGGGGAAACAAACTAACCATTCTTTTA
>CAYFHZ010000243.1:0-5447 GCA_964342535.1 uncultured Bacteriovoracaceae bacterium
ACAACAACTGCAAGCAGCCTATTACTTGTCAAAGAATTGATGACTTTTCTAATAACATCACTAGCAGCTTGTTGAAGAGCATCACTCATGGTTTTCATACCATAAAAGAAGATCCCTAATCCTCCCATTACGGTATATATAATCTTAAAAGTTTCCATCTAAAATCACCTTATATTTGATTGACTATGAGAATTATCATATTATTTTTGGCAACTATAATATACTTATGTCTTATTGTATAACTTTATGATTTCATAATCTTAATTTGGACAATGCAAAAACATAGGTTTAATGACAAATCTATGACAATTTATTAATTCAGTTTCGTTATAGTGGGTTTAATGTTAGATGAACTTCAGCTCGTAAATTTACCTAGCGGAGAGGCTTTTTCTCGAGAATCAAGCCAATCCGATTTTCTACTTAAAACATGCCAAAGAACACTTGTTCTTTCCATGGACAATCTTGAGTCAGACACAGACGCGCCCATTGTTAAAGGTAAAGACGCGTACAACATGCTGCTTCAAATCATTTGCGGACTTCAAAGTAAACTTGTTGGTGAGAATGAAATTGTAAACCAATTTAAACAAGCCTACAAAGAATATACTCAAGACCCTAATAAATGCACAAAACTTCTCCTCATTCTTGAAAAATTATTCAAAGATGCTAAAGAAATAAGAAGTCGTTACCTACTTGGATTAAGTCAAAAGACTTACTCGTCCCTTACTAGAAAGCATATTTTAGGTAAGCATAAAGCTGAAACAGTACTTATTTTAGGATCCGGCCAACTCGCTGAAGACCTTATTAATCAATTCAAGAAAAAATGCCACGTTTTTATATCCGCAAGAAACTCTCAAAAAGTAGCGGCTTTGGCCAAAACCCATAATATAGATATTATTGAGTGGAAAAATTACGATTCGTACAAGAAATTTGCCTTTATTGCCAATACTATTGGAACAGATAAAGAAATATTGTTTAATGAGTCGTTTTTTTCTGAATGGAAAGGCTTACACTTTAACAAAACATTTGTAGACCTTGGTTCACCTTCTTGTATTTCAACTCCATTATCGGCAAACGATGATGTCTTAAGATTGAAAGAAATTTTTTCAGAAGGTGCTATCCATGAAGAGCATAAATTAAAGCAAATTGAAAAAGCTAAAATCGCTTTGAATGATATTGTCAGCCTCAGACATAAAGTGCTATTAAAGAGAGCACAAAAGGCTGCTTATTGCTCATAAACAGACTTTCCTTAAGGTAAAACTTTAAGTCTCTGAGTCCTCTAAGCAAAAAATTAAAAAAGAGAGTTTTATGTCATCTAATTATTTAATTGGAACCCGTGGTAGTTTACTGGCCGTTACTCAATGTACTCTTATAAAAAATGAGATTCAAGCGAATACAAATGCCACTTTTGATCTTCTCAAAATAAAAACCCAAGGAGACCAAATAACTAACAAACCCCTTTGGCAATTAGAAGGTAAAGACTTTTTTACAAAAGAACTAGATGAAGCTCTCCTTTCAAAAAAAATAGATCTCGTTGTTCACTCTTATAAAGACCTAGGTAGCGAAAGACCTCAAGGTATTAAATTAGGTTGTATTACAGAACGAAAATACCCTCATGATATTCTTCTCATTAAAAAAGATAAAATAAAGAATCTTAAAAATATGAAAGAACTTATTGTCGGAACGAGTTCTCCTAGAAGAATTGTAAATATTGAGAGTTCGCTTAACAAATATCTTCCTAATAAGGATATCAACGTAAAATGTGAAACCCTTCGAGGTAATGTTAATACGAGAATAGAAAAGTTATGTAATGATCAATATGATGCAATCGTCTTGGCACTTGCGGGGCTTGAAAGACTGGCCAACAAAGAAGACTCTGCTAAAATTCTTAATGAGCTTGTTAAAGATCTTACCTTCATGATTTTACCTCTCAAAGATTTTCCTGCTTCCGCATCGCAAGGAGCACTTGCCATAGAGCACCATGAAGAGAATAAAGAAATAGAGCCTATTTTAAAAACAGTTCATCATGACCAAACGGCTCAAGAAATTGCAAGAGAGAGAAAAGCTTTTAATTCTTATGGCGGTGGATGTCACTTGGCCGTCGGAATACATGTAAAAAAAGTTCAAGATTTTTTTATTCATATTCATAAAGGCAGCGTAGACGAAGAAAAAATATTTAAAAGAGAACTCGAAGGCCATGACTACTCTTCTCTAAAAGGTAAAACTCTTTGTGAGATAAAAAAAACGAAAAACCTTATTGAGAAAAAACCATTATCATATGACAATGACTTAACAGAAAATTTATTTGTAACCAGTTCTCACTGTTTCCATCTCACTCAAAAAGCAAATTCGTTATGGGCAGCTGGTAATAAAACAATGCAAAAACTTCTTGCTGCAGACCAATGGGTATGTGGTAGTGCTGAAGGATTTGGTCATGAAATGATTAGCAATTTTAAGAATTCCAAAGCTGTTCAAATCCTATTGAAAAATAACAATTGGAAAGTATTATCACATGACAAAGCTCAGTCAGAAATCGGAGAAGTCATTGCTAGCTATACTCATCAGGTAAAAGAGCATTATGAATTACCAAAAGAAATTCTTGATGCGGATATCCTTTATTGGTCAAGTTTTAATGAATACCTAGAATACATAAACCATACACCAGAGCTTAAGGATAAACGACATGCTTGTGGTCTAGGAAAAACATATACTCAGTTTAAAAATAACAAAATTAATATTATTCCCTGTCTTGATGCCAAACAATTAGAGGAGAATCTATAATGAAAATGACAAGTGAAGCTCTTTTTGAAAAATCAAAAAAATATGTTCCTGGAGGTGTACATTCACCAGTTAGAAGTTTTAAAGGTCTTCATACAACTCCTCGTTTTATAAAAACAGCTAAGGGAGCCTATATTACCGATGAGGAAGATAAAACTTACATCGACTTTTGTATGTCATTCGGACCACTTATTCTAGGTCACCAAAATGAAATCGTTAAAGATAAAGTAACTGAAGCCCTCAACCGAGGTTGGAGTTATGGTGCTTGTGAAAAATACTCACTAGAGCTTGCTGAGTTTCTGGTTAATCAGATAGACTTTATTGATCAAATCAGATTTGTAAACTCTGGAACAGAAGCTGTTATGACTGCCATTCGACTTGCAAGAGGTTATACTGGTAAAAATAAAATCATTAAATTTGACGGCTGCTACCATGGACATACAGATGCCATGCTTATTAAAGCAGGGTCTGGACTAGCTGGAACAAGTACAGCTTCTTCTCAAGGAGTTGCTGCCGGTACAGGGCAAGATACTTTAATTTGTGAGCTTGGAAATCTAGATAAAGTAGAAGAAATTGTTAAAGCTCATCCTGGAGAAATAGCCGCTTTATTTATTGAGCCACTTCCAGCAAATAATGGTCTTTTAATTCAAGATCATGAGTACTTACAAGGTCTTAGAAAGATATGTAATCAGAATGATATCATGCTCGTTTTTGATGAAGTTATATCTGGTTTCAGAGTTGGGTTTGACGGAATGGCCGGTTATACAGGTATTACACCTGATATCGTCACCTACGGAAAAATAATTGGTGGCGGATTTCCAGTTGGAGCTGTCGCGGCAAAAAAAGAAATAATGGAATGTCTCGCTCCAGTTGGCAATGTTTATCAAGCAGGAACACTAAGTGCCAATCCTGTTGCAATGGTCGCTGGTTTAGAAAATCTCAAACAACTAACGAATCAATTCTATAAAGATCTTGAAGACAATTCGAATAAATACATAACGACTTTAAGCGAATGGATGCAACAAAATGGATTTGAAGATTATAAAATTATTCAATTTAAATCTTTATTTTGGGCCATACCTACATACGATCGTATTTTAAGACCAGACCTTATTCCACAGAATATAGGAGACCGATTTTATTCTCTTTTTGAAACACTCTTAAATAAAGGTATTTATTTATCACCTAATGCTTATGAGGTTGGTTTTGTGAGTCAAGCACACAACACTGAAGTCCTTGCAAATATGAAAGAAAGGTTATGGAACTAAATAAAACAGGACCAACCTATTACCTTCTTATCTTATTTTCAGTTCTCATGCTTTTTTTATTGGGAAGTTGGTGGCTATATTTAGTATTTAAGTTTTCTGCTCAGCTTCAATTACTCAATCACCCTCTACTTCGAGGTGACCTTATCAAGATGATTAAGTGGGAAGGTGTTACTTTTTTTATTTTACTCTTTTCTCTTACCCTGACATTAGTTTATATCTATATCCAAGACTTAAGAAAAACAAAGTCCATGCAAGCTTTTTTTGCGAGTCTTACCCATGAGCTTAAAACTCCACTTGCAAGTATGAACTTACAAACACAAGTTTTACAAGACCAAATCTTAGATTTAGATATTTCAGAAAATGAACTCACTCAAATTCAAAAATATATGAATAGACTTATAACTGATGCTTCAAAGCTTGAAGATCAATTGGACAATCACCTTCAACTCTCTAGAGTTGAAAGAAAAGCTCCTCTCAACACACGCCCTTTATCTTTTTGTTCTTTTATCAAGCAGGAACAAAAAAGATACCAAGATCAAATTCAAATATCATGTGATACTCCAGAAGACTTTTTTGTTCTTGCTGATGATTTTGCGGCAAAAACAATCTTACGAAATATAATAGAAAATTCAATAAGACATTCTAAAGTAGAACACCCTCAACTTACGCTCAATCGAGTTGGAAGTAATATAATAGAAATAAGAGATAACGGAGGTGACTTTAAAGGTGATTTGAATAAACTTGGTCATCTTTTTTATAAGTTTGATTCACCTAAAGGTTCTGGCATTGGGCTATATTTAATATCTAAACTCATGAAGCAAATGAAAGGTGAAGCTAGTTTTCTTATCGAAGAGAAAAAACTTGTTATTCATTTACGCTTTAACTTACCACTTGAGGATCAAGAATGTTAACCAAACACCAAGTTCTCATTGTTGAAGATGAACTAAACTTACGAGAAACTTTATTAGAGTATCTGCAATCAAAGTCTCTAAATTGTTTGTCTGCTGGAAATTATCAAGATGCTTTAACTCTTTTTAGTGATAGTCATAATTACCCAACAATTGTTTTGATGGACATTGGACTTCCTGATGGAGATGGAATCAGTTTGGCAAAGGAATTGAAGAAAATAAGACAAGATTTTGTTCTTATCTATTTATCTGCACAAAATGATCCTGAAACGAAATACTTAGGTCTCGAAATGGGGGCTGAAGATTATATCACTAAACCATTTGATCTTAGAGAACTCATGTTAAGACTTAATAAAGCAATGAGCACCCACAATATGCTTAGTGAATATCAAGATCAAATAGAATTATCCACACTAAAAATACGATTTAAGAGTTATGAGCTTACTGATGCTGAAGGAAATATAAACCAAGAGGAGTTAACTGATATGCCTTCGCG